>JAOUKO010000286.1 GCA_029882525.1 Candidatus Aminicenantota bacterium
GGCAAAAAGCTTTTGATGGCCGGGCCGATGCTCTTTTATGTTCTCTGCGCTCTTCACGGCCTGAATATTCAGGTCGATAGCGTGGACAATCAATTTTCAATCTCTTTTCAATGAGGAGGAATCAAGATGAATGAAGAACGCCGCAAAATCCTGGAAATGCTTGCTCAGGGTAAAATCAGCGTGGACGAAGCGGAAAAGCTCCTGGCTGCGATTTCCCAGCCTGAGGAGGAATCCGAGACAGGCAAAAAGTATGACAAAAAAGATTTCCCAAAATACCTGAGGGTTGTGGTCGAACCGGGTCCGGCAAGCAGAAAAGGCGAAAAAGTCAACATCCGTGTCCCGTTCAGCCTGCTCCGCGCCGGGATCAAGCTGGCCTCTGTTGTGCCCCATGATGTTCAGGGAAAAGTCAACGAACACCTTAAAGAGAAAGGGATCAACCTCGACCTTTCCAACATCACCCCGGATAACCTTGAAGAGCTCCTGAAGCACCTCAATGAACTGGAAGTGGACGTGGACAGCAAAGAGGAGAAAGTTCGCATCTTCTGCGAATAATAATCACTTTGTCCAGGCATAGCCGAGCTTGACAAAGAAAGTCCTATCGCTCTGAGTGATGTCTATCCCCTCATATCCAAAATAATTGTCTGAATACCCGAGGAAGAGCACTGTCTGGGGATTGAGCTTGTAGGAAAACAGGAATTGGGAGAAGATACTCTGCTCCCTCTCGCTTACCGGGAAGAGATAAAGAGCAGGGTCTCTTGTCACGTCGAGGTACTGGACGATGGCCCGGACAAACATACGGACGTTGAAATTAAAGATCAACCTTACCTGGGACAGGTTGGCCTCGAATATCTTGTCCACTCCCAGGTTAAGCCGCTGGTAGGAATGCATGAGGTTGAGGTTGATATGACGGCCAAGGCCGATTTCGGCAAAAGGAGAAAGCACCAAAGCATCAGCTCTCCTGGCATTGGCGTAATCCACACTGTCCCCGAATTGAGTGACAAGACTAAAGTGCATACCACCGGCCGGTTTGACTTCGTAAACCCAGGTAATCTGTTCTAAATCGAAGAGCACATTCAAATAGCGCTGTTTAACCTGTTCATAAACGAAGGTGACGGTTGACTGCAGAGGCCCCTGATACTGGGCCTGCAGTTGGACAGACTGGTCGGTCAGAGTCCCGTCATGGTCGTAGGTGACGTCGCCTCCGACGACAAAAAGAAGACGGGTGAACCAGCTCCCTCTTTTCCCCCAGATGAACCGGCCGATAAGACCTGAGGCAGACCTGATATCCACCCGGGGAACGAAGCCGTAGTCAGCCCGGAAGGAGGGATTCCGGTCCCTGTAGCCAGCCGAGTACAGCCAATCCCTCCCCATATGCATGAACTCAGCATGGATTGCATCACCGCCGAAATCGCCGGTCCTCTGCCCGTTGGCCAGAGCCGTGGCATCCGCATAATCCGTCTCGGAATGGAGGTACTGGAAACGGAAATCCTTTGTCCTGGAGAGCCGGATATAGCCGTCAAACCCGCCCACATGATTGTAATAGCCGTCCGTCATACGGCCCGTATACAGGACCCCGAGCTGGGAACCTCTTCCCACATCCCTCCGGAAACGGAACACCCCGCTCATCACCTTCTCCTCTTCAGTGTCCTGCCAGGAACCCTGGTTGGAGGGAAAAGTCAGGTTGTTTATCCTGTCATAGGCTCCGAAGATGCCGAACACGTTCCTCCCGGCCTTTCCGGTGAATTTGAATCCTCCCGCCGGGTCGGCCACGGTCCGGGTGAAGACCGCCTGAATCGGGGTCAGGAAGAAGTCCGCCCCTTCAAGAAAAAAGGGCCTTTTTTCAGGATAGAAGAGGGCAAACCGCGTGTTCACTTCGAGCTGGGCCACGTCCGCCTCGACCTGAGAGAAGTCAGGATAGGCGGTGGCGTTAAGGATCAAGTTGGGAGTGATTCCCCAGCGGACTGTTATCCCCGGGTCGACCTCTTCATCACCGGTCTGCAGTGATCCTGCCGGGAAGGGGTCTCTTGCATCGGTCCGGCTTGCGGTCAGGGTCGGGTCAATCTCGATGTTCAAGCCCGTGGACATTCCCACAAAGCCGGTGAGCTTGTTGAACTGGCAGAGAATGCAGCTCACGTCCCGCCTTCGCTTATGAGAAGTCATCCTGTGGCGGACAGAACGCGGATAGGAACGTTCGGCTTCGAAGCCCCAGGTCTGGGCTTCAGAAGATTTCGGAAACCGGAGTTGATTGAAGGGAATGGCGATCTCTAAAGAATAGCCCCAATCTGTTATTTTTCCTTTCGATTTCCAGATGAGGTCCCAGGAAAAGTCCTCGTATCCTTCCGCCTCAGCCAGGATCGCATCAGCCTGGACACCCAGGGGGTTGACCCTGAACTGGAATCCCCTCCGCTCCGCGTTAAACGTATCAAACATAAAGCTCACATGGTCATCCTGGATAAAGGTGTCTATGGCGTCCCTGTCCATCAGATGAGCCCGGATCTTGGCTGGTTCCGGGTCGTAACAGCGGAACCCGATATACAGATATTTAGTATCGAAGGTGACCATACAGTCTGTATCCACCGGAGCCGGGATGTTGTCCCCGGGAAGCCACTCATAGGGGAGTTTGATGACGACCGCATCCTCCCAGGTCTTTTCATCCAGCACTCCGTCCACTTTGATTTCCGAAGTGGCCTTGCTGACCGTGTAATGGGCTCCCTCTTGAATCTCTTTTTTCTGTGGCTTTTCCTGTGTTGCCTGAGTGGCGGGAGCCGCAAATCCAGATAGAGTCATAACCAGGGTTAAAATGATGATGAATGCTCCGGGCAAAGTCTTGAATTGAGTCAATTTTCTCTCCTTATTTTTACGATAAGAGCAGACGCAAAATGCTCGGTTTTCTGATTTTCGAAACAGACCGGTATACACAGCTTGTCCTCACCATTACTATACGGAATTGAACAGCTTATGGTTACAGGATAAAAAAATTTTCTTGAATCCGATCAGGCCGGGCCCCAGCGCATCAAAACAGGCGGGATGAGGGAGAGAAAACCGAAAATCACCCAGATGATGAGAAGCGGGATGAGCCATCTCGCCCATTTCTCCCATCTCAGCCTGGCCAGACCCAGGACTCCCATGGTCACGCCCGAGGTGGGGAGAACCGGGTTGATGTATTCTGCCAGTTGAAAGGCAAAGACCGTGGTCTGCCGGGTGATCCCCACCAGGTCCCCGAGCGGGGCCATGATGGGCATGGTCAAAGCCGCCTGGGCTGTCCCTGAGTGGACAAAGAAATTGATGACACACTGGCAGATGAACATCAGCTGGGAGGAGATGATCGGATGAAAATTCGATATGGCCCTGGCCATGTAATAGAGGGTGGTGTCGAGAATCCTGCCGTCCATGGCCACAACCAGGATCGCCCGGGCACAGCCGATGATCAGGGCCGCGTTGATCATGTCTTTGGCGCCGTCGACAAAGGACCTGGCCAACTCTTCTGAGCGGAGCCTGCCGACGATCCCGGACAGGATGCCTAAAGCCAGGAACAGTCCGGCGATCTCGTTGATGTACCACTTGTAGCGGAGAATCCCGAAGACAAGCAGCGCCATCCCCAAAAGAAAAAGAACCAGCACCCGCTTGTGGGCTCCGGTCAGCTTGACCTCCTCCTGGTTGGCAATATCCAGATCCAGGCTTTTTTTCCTCTCCAGGTCTTCTTCGTAGGTGAGGCTGATTTTGGGATTCCTCAGCACCCGCGAGGCGTAGCGCATGACGATAAAAATGGCCACTGCCGTGCCCACGGCCCAGATGATAATCCGGTAGCCCATGCCAGAGTAGAGGGGCAGCCCGGCTATCCCCTGAGCAATGCCCACTGTGAACGGATTGAAAAAAGCTCCGGCAAAACCGGCAGCCGCTCCGACAAAGGGAATGG
>JAOUKO010000287.1 GCA_029882525.1 Candidatus Aminicenantota bacterium
CATTTTTTCTCCTTTATGGATTCCACCATCTTTTTTATCCTCTCTTGATTGGGACTGAGTTCCAAGGATTTTTCCCAGGCAACCAGAGCTTCCTCGTTGTTTCCCAGCCGATAATAACATTCGCCGATGGCATTGAGGACATTCACATTGGTGCCGTAATGAGAGAGATAGTCTTTATAGTGGGATATAGCCTCCTGGAGCTCTCCAAGAGCTTGAGACGATTGTCCGAGTATTGCAGAAAACACATATTTTTCCTGGTCTTCTAAAAATGGAAGGACTACCTCTTTCACGCTCTTATAATCTTTCAATGCGAAAAGTACCTGACAGAAGTCCAGAGCATATTTCGCAGATAAGGGATTTTTTCTATAGGCCATTTCCAGTAACGTTTTTGCCATCTCGAAATTTTTTGTGTTTAAATACTGATTGCCGATGATATTCAAACAGACGGGGTCATCGGATGAGGGGAGGGGAAAAGAGAGAACCCAGGGCCGAGGCAGATAGTTTAATGGAGATATGTAAAAATTGTTTTGCTCATGTAGTATTTCCTCTTTATTTTCGTTTAAAAGAGAAACTTTGATAATGTAATGAGCATAAGGGATGTTGGCTAATGATATCTCTTCCAGAAAATCGGGCGCGCTGGGATAGTCCTTGATATTCTTTGTAAACGAGTGAACTTTTTTTTCTTGATTGTAAATGGAATACTCCAGATTGCCATTCTCTTTCAACTCATCGGTCAATCCGTAGATCTGGAAGAAGATATAAAGATTCTCGTCACGGAAAAAATCATTTCGAGGCGAAGGCACAAGCTGTATATCTCCAAAAAGAAAAGGCTTGTTCTTCCCTTTATACTTGGAATTCCTTTCAGCCTTGCTTGCTAAGATTAAAGAGCTCATCTGTAAGGAAGAAATTTGGGGAACAGTAATGTCGGCTTCTACTGAAGTAAACTCTTTAGAAACAGCATTTTTTAAGAGCACATTGAACTTATAATTTCCCTCGATCAAAGGGAATATGTCCTGAAAGCTGAATAGCTTTGATTTTACGGAACTCATTTGTTCTTCGGTAAATTCAATCTGAGTCGACTTTTCATACTGGTAGATTATATTACCTTTCAGATCAGAAACCTTGCCAAAAACCTCTAAATTTGTAAAAAATTTTTTTCCGTACTTTTCCACGGAAAGACGCTTAGGCTCAACGAGATAATTGACAAAAAAGATCCCCGAATGATCCCGCATCACTTTGATAGAGGAATCGTTATCTATATAGTTGGCCGAATATTCGTATTCGACGATATCTTTATACATGAGAAGCTTTTCCGCGTAGAGATCCTGCACTTTCTCTTGTGGAGCTGAAGGAATCTTCGACGAGATGAGAATCTCGGAGGCCATGGAAGGAGAAAGACTGAAGGCCGTTTCTCCGGGTATTAGAGAAAGAGAGATATCAGCGACTTGGGGTTCAATGTTCTTAAGCTCATAATAAGCAGCCAGATAATTTCCAGGATCTCCCTTATAATGGATAAGAAGTTGTTGAGGGCCAAATTTTATGGGGGAGTATAATTCATACTCTCCTATCCCAGTTTTTTTAAAAAATACGACATTAAAAGCATCGGGCAGTCCATACTCCGCCATTCCTTCATAGAACCAGATAATTACAGGATAGATTTCGGCATCATATTCAAACTTGTCAACTGATTTTGGCTCGCCCAGGATGATATAGATTCTTCCCATATCTGTTCTCCATCCCGGTCCTGGCGACTCTTTCCCAAACCATTGATTGGCATAAGCGATGCGTCGATAATGCTCTGTTTTAAATTCATTTTCGGGGGTGGTGGGATTGGGATCACGCTGTTTCCAGAAAGCTTCGATAAAAATATTTCTTTCCCTATCTGTCTCAAGCTTCAGGAATACTTTCTTTTCCTTGTCAGTGATGATGTAGACGACATCTTCCTCCAGCCATTTTCGGTAAGGGGAAGGGAGATCCTTTATTTTAACATCGGCTGAATAAAATAGAGATACAGAGAACAGCACAAAGAGAAAGGAAAATATTGTTTTTTTCATGCTGACAGGCCTTTATTATTCTACCTTTAACGAGTTTTT
The DNA here is from genome assembly GCA_029882525.1 of Candidatus Aminicenantota bacterium. Classification (GTDB taxonomy): domain Bacteria; phylum Acidobacteriota; class Aminicenantia; order Aminicenantales; family Aminicenantaceae; genus SOIA01. Next base: position 2,094 of record JAOUKO010000287.1, read on the forward strand.
ATTGCAAGAAAGGAAGAATTCATTTCAATGCCTTTCTTTGACATGATATCTTGTTTGTGCTACTTATATATTTGTAGCGAAGGGATAATAATAATACAAAAGGAAGTGAAAAATGAGAAAAAGAGAGTGTGTTTTAATCCTTGTGGTTTTATTCGTTCTCATGGGAACGATTTCAAGCTTTGGTCAGAGAGATTTTCTCATGGAAGAGAGAAAGCTCGTCGAAAAATTTAAGTTCGCTGACAAACATTTCACAAAGGGAAAGGAATATTTTATTAAAGGGAACATTGCGAAAGCAGAAAAAGAGCTGGGAAAGTGCTTAGAGATAATGCCCGAACATGCCGATGCTCTGTATTTCCTTTCCCAAATTGATTATAAAAAGGGTAATTTCGATCAATCTTTGGAGAGAATTGAAAAAGCAAAGGCAAATTTTGATTTTATTGCTAAATTTTATACCTTTACCCATCAGACGAGACTCGAATCTCTGAGGGAGGAGAAACAAAAATTGGAAATGCAGGTGATGCATCTTCAGGACAGACTGCCCTCTATCACTGATCAGGATGAACGACAACGGGTTGAATCTGCGATCGCCAACACAAGAAATGACATCTCTATCATCGAGAGCCGCTTGAGGGAGCCAATCCCTCCAGTCCTTCATACGCCAGCCGATTATTTCTACGTTCATGGGAACATCCTCTTTAAACTGAAAAGATATCAGGATGCCCACGACCAGTATGTTGAAGCGATAAAACAAGACTCCAAACACGGAAATGCCTACAATAATCTTATTAATCTCTATTTTATTGCCAAAGATTATCAGGGAGCCTTAGCCTATCTGAAAGCAGCAGAGGCCAATGGCGCTCAAATTAATCCTGAATTAAAAAAGGCTGTTGAAGAAGCCGCAAAAAAATAGAAAAATTATTCCTTGTATTGACCTGCTCCCTATCAGTGTACCACCTGCAATGTTAAATTTATAGCCTCTGGAGCCGGTGGCTTGCACCTCAAAGAGCTGTGAAGCCGGTGTCTATTATATTCTTTCCGCCAGTGCTCTGTTGAATTAAGACATCATGATCCCTGATTCGAAGCGCTCATTGCCAGAAGAGTATACTTTTGTCCTTATAAAGGTACATCTGTATCTAATTTATTACGAATTATATTTAAATAACATCCGGACAACAGGCGGCAGGCAGGATTCTCGAGACGAAGAGGCTCTCCCAGTTTAAAGCGTCTCTATTTAAATTGGCATGTTATTTGCACCGTGATTGTTTCTTGGAACAAGAGAATTTGAAAACTCGATCAAAGAAGAGAGGTGAATGACATGAGAAAAGCAGCCGTCATCTATCTATCCGTATTTGTCTTTGTTTTTTTTGCATTTGTTCTGAATCCCCTTTCCGCTTTCAGCCAAACAAAAATGTTTTCCAAAGGCTCCATGCTTATGACGGGCCAGGTTGAAAGCAAATCGTATGTCGCGACTGCCGATCCTTTTGATTCCATGCCTTTGCCCATCGGGATCAGCTATGAGTTTTTACTCACCGATAATATTGGTATAGGAGGCACACTTGTTTATGATAAATGGTGTGATTACCTAGGGATGTTTGGCGGGAAATTCTCTTTTCATATATTCAAACCTTCTTTGGATGTTTCCTATCACTTGAGAATTGAAAGATTGAAGGGCTTCGATTTTTTTTCTGGCGCGAGTCTCGGCTATACGCTTCTTTCTGTGAGTAATGAATTAGGGAATGATTACCCTGGCGATCTTAAGAGCGAATCCTATTTTGCACCGTTTTTGGGAACACATATCTACTTTTCTGATAGTCCTTCA
>JAOUKO010000048.1 GCA_029882525.1 Candidatus Aminicenantota bacterium
TTCCAGCTCTTCAGGCATGTAATTCTTGGCCAGGTGTTTGCGGATCGCCGACTCTCTGCTTGTACTCCATCTGTCGAAGCCGTCATCCGCGACATTGATGAAGTCACTGGGACGGGATGTGAAACGGGCATTGGACACCTCGAGTCTCTGTCCGTCTTTGATCAAAACAGAGCCGGTTTCTCCTGCTGCTTCCACCATGCCTTCAAAGACGAATATCTCAGTCTCTCGATTCTGCCTCACATCGATCCTGTAAAGACCGGCATCCAGGACATAAACAGACACATCCGAGGTATGAATTTCGATATTCTTCTCTTCCTCTAAAGTCCTTACACTGAAGTAGGCGTTACCGGCCCAAATGCGGACCCGGACAAGATCATAACCGCTTTTCGGCAGGTTCATGAAATCAATTTTTGTCTCTTTATCCAGCCTGATGTAATTGCCTTTTCCCAGGTAAATCTCTGCCCGCCCATCAGTGGTTCCAAGCCTGTCGCCCTCCGCGATGGGCATATTCAGTACGGCTTCTTCATACCCGAGGTCAGCCGCTTTCTGGATGTATGTGTTTCCGGTCACGAAATTGAGTCTTGCGAATGAGTTGTTCGTGTACTCGGTCTCTTGTTCGGCAGACAATGGAGACAGAAAAATCAGGATCGCTGATAAAAACAGGACGATTTTTTTCATTTTTCTTCTCCTTTTCTGTATATCAAGTATATCACACTCATAAAGGATGCAAATAGCATGCCAATTGTTTTCCCCCTATTCTGGGCTTGGCGAGGACGAATTTTGTCCTGAAAAGATGACGAATGGCATATTAACAAGACAACTGGGGTCGACCCCTGACCCCTTTTTATTTTAAAGTTTCCAGAACTGTTTTTGAGTCTTAAAAACCGGTTCCAGCTCTTTCTGGGTGACGGACGAAATCTTTCCTCCGATTTTCGGTTTTTTCCCTTCTCCGCTCAGCTGGAAAAGAACCTGTTTGATTCCCTCTTGAAGGCCCTGGAGGTCATACCCTCCCTCCAGGGTGAAAAGAATCCGTTCCTGGGCATACTCCTTGGCTGATTTCATCAATTCTGCGGTGAGGGCTCCAAAGCCGTCCGCACTGATCTGCATCCCTCCCAGCGGGTCTCCCTGGTAAATATCAAACCCGGCAGAGACAAGGATGAATTCCGGCTTGAATTGAGAGGCGATAGGGGAGAGTATTTTTCTGAATATGAAGAGATAATCTTCATCTTTTTTACCCGCAGAAAGAGGGACGTTGACAGTGAATCCTTTCCCTTTTCCCTCGCCTGTCTCATCCCAGTATCCTGTACCCGGATAATGAGGAAATTGATGGGTGGAGAAATAAAGGATGTCTTTTCGGCTGTAGAAAGAATGCTGGGTTCCGTTTCCATGATGGAGGTCCCAGTCCACGATCAGGATGCGTTTGAGGCCATGTTTTTTTATCAGGTATTCCCCCCCTATGGCCACGTTGTTAAAGAGACAGAAGCCCATGGCTTGGGCGGATTCCGCATGATGGCCGGGCGGCCGGACGATCGCAAAGCCGTTTTTTATTTTTCCATCCAAGACGAGGTCGATTGCCTTCAAGAGGCCTCCCGCCGCGAGGAGAGCCACTTCGTAAGATCGGGCTGAGGTCGCCGTGTCAGGGTCGAGCTGAACTCTTTCCCGGCCCGAAGTCTCCTTTATGGCCTGGATGTAGGAGGAGGAGTGGATCATTTGAATTTCTTTCTCTTCTGCGGGACGGGGCTCGATCTCTTCGTACGAAAAAGTGATATCCTGTTCCACCATGCGGTAAATGGCTTCTATTCTCTGGGGATTTTCCACATGGAATGCCCCCGTGTTGTGTTCCATGTATCTCCAATCCTTGACAATCCCTGTTTTCAATCTTTCCTCCTGTTTTTAAAGAATGCACGCCATTTCTCCGGAGAGGGTTTGGGAGTCAGGAGGCTGACTCCGATAAGCAGAGCGAGTGAGCAGATCAGCGCGGGATAGACGGCCGGAACGCCCAGGGGGAGCTGCCCCTGGGCTTTATTGATGACTTCCCAGACAACTGTCGTGAGCAGACCTCCCAGGATGGAAAGAACTCCACCCTGAGCAGTTGCTCTCTTCCAGAAAAACACGGCAATGAGAGCCGGAGTGATTCCGGCGCCGTAAACCGTGTATGCTGCGTAGGCCGCATCCAGGATCCTGGGAAAGAAGGAAATCAGGGAATAGGATATGACACCCAGGACGATAACCGTCAGCCTCGAATAGAGGATCATTTTCTTGTCAGGCAGACTGGGATTGATGAACCGCTGGTAGATATCCCTGATGACGTTTGTGGCCGGAACCAGAAGGAAGCTGTTGGCTGTGGAGATGATGATGGCCATGATGGCCACCAGGAGGAAGCAGCCCACAGCCACGGGAACGCCCTTATGAGCGACAAGAATGATGATTTTTCCCGCTTCTTTGGCTTCAAGACCCTTGAAATAGCTGCTCCCGACCACAGCCAGGCTCTGGAGGGCGACACCGAGAAGGATGACTCCAATCACCCAGCCCACGACAGATTTCCTGGCTTCTCTTTCATCGCGCGCTGAAAAGAAGCGTTGGTACATGTTGGCATTTCCGAGTGCCAGCAGGAAGGTCGGGACGAAATATCCCATAGCCTGGATCCCAGTCATGTTTCCCAGGAAAGGATGGCTTCTGGGTGTGACGTTGGCCACGATGGTGTCCATCCCTCCCACGTGATGGATGAGGAAGGGAAGAGCAAAAAGGATCCCGGTGATCATGATTATCCCGTTGAAGATATCCAGGTAGGCGACCGATATCATTCCGGCAAGCAGCGTGTATGTTATGACAAAGACAGCAACAATGATTATCCCGGATTTGATCGAGACCTTATTGTCTGTAATGATGTTCAGCACCCAGCCTCCTCCCCGAAACTGGTAGCTGACTATGGTCAAATAGGCGATGATGGTGGCAATCGTAGCCAAAATCCGGGCCCATGTGTTGTACCTGGCTTCCAGGATGTCCGGGACCGTAAACTGGCCGAATTTCCTTACCCTGCCGGCGATGAAGAAGATGATGATGATGCCCAGCCAGCCGCCGCTGCTTCCGATCAGGGAGGAATAGCCGTGGTTGTAGCTGAGGTCAGAGACGCTGAAGATGTCTCCTGAGCCGATCCAGGTGGCCAGCAGGGTCCCGACAAGAACAGGCGCGGTCAGGGTTCGGCCCGCAACCAGGAAGTCTTCCTTTTTTTTCAACCGTTTGGTCAGACGGAGCCCGAAGATAAAGAGCACGACGAGGTAACCGAGGATGGAAATCAGATAGGTCATTTCACCTTATCCTTCTTTTTTCTGTCCGCAGGAAGCTGCGCGGAAGCAACCCTGAGAATCTTGTGCCTCTTCAAATCTGCTGTTTCTTGGGGAAGAATTTCTCCAGCTCTTCCGGTTTTGGCCTTTTGGTCAAAAGGCTGACGATAATCAATGATCCCAATGACACGATCAAGGCGGGGTAGATAATCGGTATTCCCCAGGGGTCTCCGTCAGGTGCCAGTTCAGGGGGAAGGACCTCTACCAGAATTTTCAAAACGATACAAACAGCAGTCCCTGAAATGATCGAAGTCAGGCCTCCCGCCTTGGTTGCCCTTTTCCAGGCCAAGGCGGCAAGAAGGGCCGGAGTTATTGCCACTCCGTAGATCGTATAGGCAAAGTAGGCCATGCCCAGGACCGACGTCAATCTCATAGCCAGGAAAAACGCTACCAGGCCGAGGACGACGACGAATACTTTTTGGAGAGCGACCATGGTGCTTTGGGTTGGCTCAGTCTTTTTGAAACGCTGGTAGATATCCCGCATGATGGTTGTTGTCGGAGAGAGAAGGTAGTTCATGCCTGTGGAGATGACCACGGCACAGGCCGCGCCAAGAAGGAGGACTCCCACATACGGAGGGACCAGGCTTTTAGCGGCCATAAGCACCACCTTTCCGCCTTCCTTGGGGATGGACAGGTCTAGCTGGTCTTTGAATTTGCTGTAGGCGAATACGGCAATGATCACCACGACCGTTTCCACCAACACAGTCCCGACGGTCCAGAGAATAACCGCTTTCCTTGCGTCTTTAGGAGTCCTGGCGCTGTAGAATTTCTGGTACATGCTCTGCACTCCCATCAGCAGAAGCATGGTCGCCAGGAAATACCCCCCGACCTTGAGAGTGGGGTGAACTCCAAATTGTTCGTTGACTGCCGCAAAATAGCCGGGATCGAGCACCTGGGTGGCCTGAGTCAGACCGCCGGCAGCAAGATACACAAAAGGAACAGCGAGCAAACAGGCCAGCACGATGATGATCCCGTTGGGCAGATCCGTATAAACGATGGCAATCATGCCGCCGAGGGCTGTGAACAGGATGACGAAGACTGCAGCGATGATGGTGCCCACAGAGCTGGGGATAGCTCCGTCTGTGGCCACGTTGAGGATAAAGCCTCCGGCTACGAACTGGTAGGAGACGATGGCTGTAAAGGAGGTGATGAGGGCTACGGCTCCGACCAGCCGGGCAGTGGGTCCATACCGGACCTCAAGTATATCTCCGATGGTGTACTGCCCGAAACTCCGGATCTTTCCTGCCAGAAAATAAATAACAACGATACCGACCCAGGCTCCTGCTGCCAGCCAGAGCGCAGAAAAGCCTGCCTTGGAGGCGAACTCCGCTCCGGCGATAAAAGTCCCTGAGCCGATCCAGGTGCAGATCAGAGTAAAAACCATGACTCCGGTCTTCAGGCTTCGTCCCGCGACCATGAAGTCTTCCTGGCTTTTGACGCGTCTTGCTCTGTAAAAATTAAACCCGGTCAGGATCAGAAGATAAGCGAGAATGATCCAAAGATAGATAGACATGAGGCCCTCCTTTTTCCTTTTTGGATCCTACGGCTGTTAAGCAATCACTTCACCCTGTTCAGGTGTGAGTCGGTTTGGGTCTATTTTTCAATCTCAATCCCGGTTTTGCAAGCCCATAATTCATTCAACAGGAAATCCTCTTAATCATATTCAGTTGTGTACGGAATTCAAGCGATTTTTCAGCTTGACTTTTCTCCTTTCTGTTCAAGTTTGATGGAATAGAGGCTGGTGATGTTGGGCTCAGCCATGGTTGTCCCATGGATATAATCGGCGACTTCCATGGTCTTGGTGTTATGAGTGATGACGATGAACTGAGTCCGTTCCTTTATTTTTTTCATCAGCTCAAGGAATTTCTTCAGGTTCACCTCATCGAGTGCAGCATCCACTTCATCCAGCACACAGAAAGGAGTAGGCTTATAGCGGAAGAGAGCGAAAAAGAAAGCCAGGCTTGTCAGGCTTTTTTCCCCTCCGGAGAGAAGAGAGAGAGTCTGGACTTTTTTGCCCGGAGGCTGGGCCTTGATTTCCACGCCGCTTTCCAGCGGGTGGCTTCCATCTGAGAGCGTGAGTTCAGCAGAGCCGCCGTTGAAAAGGATGGAGAAAACATCCTGGAAGTGTTTGTTGACTTCGGTCAGAGCCTTCAGGAATTGCGACTTGCTTTCCTGGTCGATTTTTTTGATAGCCTCCCTGGTCGTGTCTATGGATTCGCGGAGATCTTTCTTCTCCTGCATCAGAAAATCATAACGTTTTTTCTGGATCTCGTATTCTTCCTCTGCCATCAGGTTGACGGACTTGTATCTCTGAAGCTTTTCCTCGGCTTCGGCCAGTTTATCCTCGATCGCCTTATCCGGAATCTTATCTTCGGGGATCTCGGCCTTGACTTCCTGGATCGTCTTTTTGAGGTCCTGCCAGCAGCTCTCTTCGAGGTTGACCAGGTCCCGGTCCGTCTCAGCCTTGCTGATTTCCCGCTTGACACGCTCTTCCTTCCTGTCTTCGCTCTCTTTTTTTAGCTCCTCTATCTTTTCTTCCAGGTCCTCCTGCTCTTTACTCAATTTCTGCAGATGTGATTCTTTCTGAGCGAGCTCCATCTCTTTTTTCTCTCTGTCCTTTTCATAATCTTTGGCTTTTTGGGTGAGGTGTTCGATGGTTTCCTTGATCTTGATTTTGTCCTTATCGCAGTTCTGGATCTCTTCCTGGAGAGAGAGTTCTTTGGCAGAGAGGTTTTTTTCTCTCTCTTTCAGGGATTGTGCCCTGTGACTGAGGTTGCTGATTTTTTCCTCCAGAAGGTCAAGGCTGGATTTGAGCTCAAAAAATTCTTTTCTTTTCTGCTCGTTTTTCTCCTGATGTTGAGCGAATTTCCTCTCTTCCTTTTCCAGCCTTTCTTTTGTGGCTCTCTCTTCTTCCTTGAGCTTTCCAAGAGAGAGGTCTCCAATCTTTTTTATCAATTCTTCTCTGTCTGAGGTCAGGGTCTTGAGCTCGTTATTGATGAGCTCGATGTTGGCCTTGATCTTCTCCATCTCTGTCTGGTCATATTTCTTCTCTTTCTCGATTTCTTCAATTTTTCTTTCCAGCTGGTCGAGGACTGTGGCTTTTTCATCGATCTCTTGTTCCAGCTTCTGTTTAGTCCTGTTTTTTTCTTCAAGCTCCAGGCTTAAGGGTTCTATTTTTTTCTCAAGCTGGGCGATGTCCTCTTTTATTTCTTTGATTTCCTGGGCGAGGGTGAAGATGCCTCCGGTTTTCTGTCCCAGCTTCAGAAGGCCAGAGGAGAGAAGCAGGTCCCCCTGGGGAGTGATGAAGTTCAGAGAAGGATGGACAAGCCAGAGCTCGATGGCGCTTTCAATATCCTTGACTACGGCTGCTTCCTGGAGGTGAAGCTTGTCTTTAATTTTCGGGTCTGGCTTGAAATAGGATTCGAACCGTCCCAGCACGCGGGAGTCCTCATAGACATTGGCGGGGATATCCCGTTTCTGGCGTGGTGAGAGGAGGAGAAAGTTGCCTTTTAATTGTCTCTCGGCCAGGATTTTTTTAAAATCCTGAGCGTCGACGAGAAAGGCCTTGGCTTCTTCTTTCCAGAAAACATCGATCAACGGCGCATGCTCGGCGTCGGTTTCGATCGAGTCGGCCAGGATGCCCAGAGCTCCTGGTATGCCTTCAGGAACATCCGTTTCCCTCTCCTTCTTCTCCAGCTTTTCCATTACCCGCAGATGATGAGTCTCCTCCTCCTTTTTTCCTTTCAGACCGGAGGTTTTGTTCTCCAAGGCCTGGATGGAGGACGAAATTCCGCCCAGTTCCTCCTGCTGGGAGGCCAAAGTTTTTTTCTGCTCGTCAATGGACATATGGGTTTGAGTGAGCTCCTTTCTCCGTTGCTCCATTATGCTGTTTTTCTGTTCCGACAGAGAGCGCTCATCCGAAAGCCGGTCCTTGAGCTTCCCCTCCTGACGGAGGATCAATTCCACCTCTTTTTCGAGCCGGATGATCTCATTCTTGACCTCTGTGTGCACGGAGAGCTTTTCAAAGTATTCATTCCTCAATGCTTCCAGAGAACTGGCCCATTCCTCCAGTTCTTTTTGAAACGTTTGATTCTCCTTTTCTGCCTCATCCAGGGCTTTTTGTTTTTCTGAATATTCCTTTTTTGTATTTTTGATCTCATCTTCGACTTGAGTCGCTTCTTTTGCTATTTGTTGTTTTTCCTGCTTAACCTCTTCAAGGTTGGCGCTCGCTCTTTTTTTCTGTTCCTCGATAAACTCGATCCTCTTGGCTTCCTTGTCCTTATCTGTCTCCAGTTGGGAAATCTGAGAGCTGAGGGCATACAGGTTTTTTTGGCATTCTTTGATCGTCTTTTCCAGGTCCCAGACCTCTTTTCTTCGGACACTCAGGCTTTTTTCTTGATCTTTCAGCAGGGAAACAACTTCTTTTTCCAGGCTCAGACATTTCTCATGTTGGCGCGTGATTTCCTGCAGGTTCGTTTCGATTTGAATGATCTTTTTACGGTAGTGGAGGGAGGTGAGCTGTCTTATTTTTTCCCTTAATTTCCTGTATCGGATTGCGGCGCCGGCCTGCCTTCTGAGTGAATTTTTCGCCCTGGATACCTCGGCGATGATGTCTTCCAGCCTGGTCAGATTCTGTTCACTGCTTTCCAGCCTGCTCTGGGCCTGCTTCTTCTTGGTTTTGTATAAGGCTGTACCTGCTGCCTCTTCCAAAAGCAGCCTTTTCTCTACAGGCTTGGAGGTGAGGAATAGTCCGATTTGTCCTTGCTCGATGACGAAATATTCTTTTTCGGCGATGGAGCGATTCCATAAGGCATCCTGGATATCCTTCAGCCTGACCAGCTTGCCGTTCAGTCTGTATTCACTCTCGCCGGAGCGGAATACGCGGTGGTTGATGATGAGCTCTTCATTCTCATCGCTCAAAGAGAGGACTACATCCGCCATCCCCAGAGGAGCCCTTTCTGTGTTCCCGTTGAAAATGATGTCTTCGCTCCTCTCGCCTTTGAAGGACTTCGACCTCTGACCGCCCAAGACCCATAAAAGGGCATCCACAATGTTACTTTTGCCGGTTCCGTTGGGGCCAATGATAGCGGTTATTCCGGGGTGGAAGATGATCTTTGTTCTCTCAGGGAAGGATTTGAATCCTTGGAGTTCAATCTTTTTAATGAGCATGTTATGAATTACAGGTTTCCTTGAAAGCCGCTGGCGACAATCTTATTTTCCAGCTGCCAAGGAATTGCTATTTTACCCGATTTATGCGGATTGTCAAACCACCTTTTTTTGGGGAATATTTCAGAGGGATCTGAATTATGGAGAGACTCGCTGGGTGGGTTCGCCTAGACATTTGTATATCAACTGCTGAATTTTTTTTACAAACTCGATTTTTTCAGGTTTGGAAGGATTTTGCTTTTTAAATGTCAACGGAGGCAAAAACTCAACGATCAATCTCGGTTTCCGGTAGTGATTATGGTTGAACAGACCCATGAACCGCTTGAAAGCTTTGTAGATAAAGAACCTGTCCGCGACATACTTCCAGTATGTTCTTTTGGTGATCATGGGAGCTTCTTTAATGACGCTGGGCACGATCTTGACTGTTTTTCCTCGCTTGTAAAGACTGCTGGCTAAAGTGGGGACGATAGTGGGGTAGACTGGGTTCTCCACGGTTTTATGTGTCCTGCCTCCGCTGGGGGCAATGGCAATGGGCATGTTTCTTTCCAGGCTTCTTATGCATTCTATGAATGCCTGCTTGTTTATCCTTAGTTTTTTGAGCTTTTCTTCATCTGTGGCTGCCTGGAACAAATGGACGTCGATGACTTTCAGCTTGCTTGCCTGGGCAATGACGAATTTGGTGAGGAAATTGATCAATTTTGAGTACCACAGCTTTATCCAGAAGCTTTTTCTGGCCCTGTTTTGAAACCTGAGCGGGAAGATGGCATCTTCAACTTCTTTGTAGAGCTGAAGCTTGTATTCAGGGCTGGCGATTATGGTTTCAGCAAGGAATCTGATGTTTGGTTTGGAAGGAGCGGCCATTCCCAGATAAACAGGTTCACCGCGGCGAGTTATATGATTATAGACATAAATTATCGGCTCATTATTGGGGATATTTTTTAACCCTACTGCTTTGGGTTTCGGACAGATGGGGATAGTTCTCATCAACGTCCTCAATCTTTTGTAGGAGAAGGCGACCATTTCTTACCCGGATACCTTTTATCTATATTTTACATGAATTGAAAAATGTTTGCTGAATACTGGGGTTGATCGAGCAGGCTGTTAGGGAGTTGACAGGCGCGTCATTTTTCATTTCACAAAGGCATGAGAATTCTCTTTTTTTTATCCAAACCTTGTTTCCGACCGTGTTCATCTCCCTTCGGAATCCCCTAAAAAAGTCTATAGCACAGGCCCATTTTTATGTCAAACTCTAAACTCAGTTCATTCTTCTCGGATTGAGGGTTATGATGATCCTATCTGATTGTTAATAAAAAAGTTAAATGAAGTGTTCGATAAATAATTGGAATTCTTTTATAGAGTTGTTTATTTTATGATTCCTGAGGGCTGTCTGTTTCTCAGCATTCCCGGACCACCATGAATTTGCTTGGTCGGGAGAGAGAAAACTTCAACTCAGGTATCTTGACAGTTCAGGCCAATTCCACTATTTTCTATCTGTCGGCAGGAATGATCCTGTCCAGAGCCAGTGTAGCTCAGTCGGTAGAGCAGCTGATTCGTAATCAGCAGGTCGAGGGTTCGAATCCCTCTGCTGGCTCTCTTTGTTTTCTGCTAACCATCTTAAAATTAGCGATTTAGTGAAATTTCGAGTTCGATTAAATTCCATCGTATTCCACTATTTTCAACCCAAATATGGCACAAAAGTGGCACAAATATGGCACAAAATTAATTTGGAGGGGGGTATGGGAACTTTTGATTTTCTCAAGCTTTCGGATTCATGTTCCCTTGCTCTGAAACTGCAATACAATCCATATTAAGGCTTCAATCCTAATACCGTAGTTTCAGCGTTTTTCAGTCAATTTTGGCACATATTTGGCACATGGAGACCATTCTAGCAGCACATCGGACTCATAACCCGGAGGTCGCTGGTTCAAATCCAGCCCCCGCTACCATCTTATTCCTCTTGTTTTCCCCTTATTGTTTATGTGATTTCCGTCTTTTCCTCTTTTAGCAATCATACGCAAAACTAGGCGATTTTAGGCAATTCTGGTGACAAACTGGTGACAAAGGGATAAGTCTATATTTCAGTTTGACTCTCCCCTTATTAATTATTATCCTATTGATGAGTTAGCAAGAGGATTCAATGGTTCTTAAATGCCCTAAATGTCAGATTGATAATCCTTCTGACTCCAAGTTTTGCGAAGAGTGTGCAACTCTTCTTTATCCATTAGAGGAAATCTCTGTTTCCCGAACAAAGACTTTCCAGATTCCCAAGAAAGAATTAATAAGAAGAACTGCTTTTGCTGGAAAATACGATATCATTCATTACCTCTGCCTCAGTTTTAAAACCGAGCGTCCTTCTCCATGTAAGAATCATAAATTCTTCATTGTCCAAAGGAATTTGTAATGAAAGACGTGCCCAAATCATTACTAGTTGGAGTGGGTTTGATTGCGTTGGCTACTTTACTTTTGGAAGTGAACATCACGCGTATCTTTTCAGTAACGTTGTGGTATTACTTCGGCTTTTTGGCTATATCCTTAGCGTTATTAGGTACGGCTGCAGCCGGAGTGCTATGTTATCTATTTGCAAAGAGACTGATTGGGAATAATTACATCAAGCACTTGACAAGGTTTTCGGTTCTCTTCGCGTTATTTACTCCTATAGCGATTTATTTCCACCTCAATACGGATCTGTCCAGATTAAGTCTTTCCCACGCGAACTTCTATTTGATTTTGGGAGTACAATTGTTGCTTTTATTCATATCTTTTTTCCTTGCTGCAATGTGCATAACCATTGCCTTGTTCCGGTATGATGCGAAAATCGGTACCGTATATTTTAGCGATCTCATCGGCGCATCATTAGGATGCCTGATAGTTGTTCCCCTCCTTTTCCATTTCAGTGCTCCCTCTATAACATTCGTAGCCTCCATCTTCGCTTGTCTCGCTGCATTGGCATTTTCCCATGAGCTGAAGCTGCGCTGGATTAAGGTGCTTCTGGGAGTTTTGGTGGTGATTTTCATAGTGTTGTTTTGCACTAATGATCGGTGGTCTCTGTTAAAGGTTGTTAACATTAAAAGTTACATGACATCAGCTCCTCAGGAACATGAGGAAAACAAGATCTTTGAAAAATGGAGTCCAGTTTCTCGTGTGGCAGTATTTGCCCCAAAAAATAAAACATATAAAGACCTAAAATACCAGACAATGAAGGTAACTAACGATGCAGGAGCCCCCACTTTGTTATATCAGTTTGATGGGGATTTCTTAGAGCTTGGTTACATGAAAGCTGACTCTCTCCAAATCGTCCATCATCTCAAGCCAAACGCAGATGTGTTAATTATCGGCTCTGGAGGAGGTGTGGATGTATTTACCTCCCTCCTGTTTAATCAAAAAAAGATCACTGCAGTAGAGATTAATCCTGTGTTCCGGAAACTGGTTACTAAAATCTATGCTGATTATATAGGCCGAATCTTCGAGGATCCACGCGTGACATTGCATATTAATGAAGGACGCAATTTCGTAGCTGGTTCCAAAGATCTTTATGATATTATCCAGATTACTATGATAGACTCTTGGGCTTCCTCAGCATCAGGCGCCTATCTCTTCAACGAAAACACGCTCTACACCTATGAGGCGGTTCGGGATTATTACACACATCTAAAGGCGGAAGGAATCCTATCCATCTCGCGCTATTTTAACTGGGACGAGGCCCTGCGCCTTAGCAATATCTTCATTCAGTATTTGATTGATAACGACATGAACGACATTGAAAAGCGGTTAATCGTTGTGGTTGAGAGTAGGCTTAGTTACCGACGAGCCACAGTACTTTTCAAGAAAGGCGTGTTTATTCCCGATGAAGTTTTAACTGTCGTTAATACCGCCAAGCGATATAATTACAGCGTGGTGTACGCTCCTTACACTGACAAGGAGAATCTGGATTCATCCGCCTATTCCAACAAGTTTAGAGAGTTGATCAACCCCAAGGCTTACACTCATATAAGCAGGGAGGATTTCATCAAGTCATATCCCAAGAATATCAATCCCCCCACTGATGATCGTCCTTTTTTCTTCTTTATGAGATATTTCCGTGACATCTTCCGCTCTGATCCCGAAGATCATGCCTCCCGCCGTATCGCTTTACCTCTTCTTTATGGAATGTTAATAAGCTTTGGTGTTATTGGAGTACTAACGATATTCTTGCCTCTTTGTCTGAGTCGAGACGTTGAGATCCGAAGGGCTCAATATCGTCTCCGCAGCCTGATCTACTTCGTTGGGTTAGGGATAGGATTCATGCTCATCGAGATTTCGCTTATCCAACGGCTAACCATATTCCTAGGGCATCCGACTTATTCATTTGTTGTTGTACTTGCTACCCTCCTTTTTTCCAGCGGAATAGGTAGCATGGTATCGGGTATTTGGGCACCAGGTTCAGCACCTCGCAAGCTGCTTAATGTTCTCACGATCATATTTGGCATCATCCTGATTTATATCCTTTTTTTGTATGATTCTTTTACCACCTTTATGTGGCTCAGCAAGCCTGTCAGAATTTTGATAGCTGTTGTGTTAATAGTCCCTCCAGGTTTTTTTATGGGGATGTGCTTTCCCATGGGTATACAGATCGTTCGAAAGTTCCATAAGCACCTGGTTCCGTGGGCATGGGGTGTCAATGGAGCTTTTTCTGTGTTTGCATCTATTTTTTCTCTCGTTATAGCGCTCAATTTCGGATTTAAGGTAATGATGGGTGTGGGATTAGCCTTTTATGGTGTAGCTTACATTGTCATCTACACATTTCGGAAAGGCGTTTAATAGTGATTCTGCTCTCTTTTTACAAAGTGCTCTTTGTATTTGACAGAATTTCCTTGGGCCTTAGATATATTGCACTCCCAAAGAAAATGAGATTGGAATGATGCTGATCCTTGTACCTCTGAGCTTGAGGATGCCAGGAAGAGGCTGGCTGGGCTGAAGGGACAGTGATACATATCGATAAACAGAACGCCGGCCTGTCACGCCGGAGGTCGCGAGTTCAAGTCTCGTCGGCCCCGCCACCTTTCCCCTTATTTTTCAACAGCTTTCTCCTAAGGACATTTTAGCTAGATATTTCTATTTATGGCGTTTTTTGCTACAAAATATCAAATCTTTGGCAAATTTGTGTTTCATGTTTGGATAGTGAAAGATGCATTGAAAAGCTTAATATGATTGTAATATTTCATACCCTCCCGGGCAATATTTCAATTATTCTAACCTACACCTCAATGCTTCATAGGGCGTTTTGCCTTTGAACGCTCCGTGCGGACGATCGAGGTTATAGAACCGTTCCCACTCCGCTAATTTTTTATTTAAATCCACATCATCCGTATAAGTCAACAGTTGATAGAATTCTTCCTGATCCGTTCGATGAGATCTTTCGACTTTTCCGTTGAGCTGTGGAGATCGAGGTTTAATATATACGTGCCTCATGCCCTTATCCTCGACATGCCAATGAAACTGGGCTTGAAACTCATGGCCTCGGGCTGTTCGGATCGTATGGATACGGAAAGGGAATTTCTCAATCACATAATCAATAAACTTAATGGCATTCTGCTGATTGTGACGTGGGTAGATTTTCATCGCCCTGATCCGGGTGGCATCATCAATAGCCGTATATTGAAAGCGTCTAACTCTGTTGCCATCAAAATTCCTCAGAGAGACAAATTTGACATCAACCTGGATGTGATGACCGGGAACCTCTTTGGAGTAACGTCGCGTGTGAATAGCACGGCGTGGTGCTGTCTTAGGCAAACGCCTCATTCCGTTTCGAACGAGAGTCCGATAGACACTTGATACTGAAGTTTTAATTCCATGATAGCGTTCCAGGTACCAGGTGATTCTCTCAGGTCCGAGCTTATATGTCTGCCTCAGGTGAAGGATCTTATCAACGACATCTTGGGCTAAGCTTCTTGGATGATTTAGGGCAACAGGTTTTTTCCTGACTAATCCAGCTTTTCCTTCTTTATCGAAGGCTTTCTTCCAATCATAAAACGTCGACCTCGATACTTCGAATTCGCGACATGCCTTTGTAGCACTTCCGATTTCCCGTGCATACTCAAGAACTACTAATTTGAATCGGATTCGTAATGCTTCTCTGACTTCTTTTTGCATCTGTCAGACCTCCTTTTTGTAGCTTACAAAATAACACAAAGTGTCCGGGAGGGTCTGACATATCTACAAAAAAAAAGTGGTACATCTATAGACTTTGAATATATCTAACGTGTTCCAGAGTTATAGACGAGAAAATCAGATGGGATTTAAACAAGGAATCAGCGATTAGATTATCATTATATTTTGTATAAGTAGCACGGCTTTTTAAGAAATATTTTGTATCAGGAGAGCAAGGGTTGTAAGTAAATAGAGGGGGGCCGAATTAAAAAGCCCCATAGCCCTCTACAAATTTATTCTGTGCCATTTTTGTGCCATATTGGGATTGAAAATACTGGAAAATAAAGGAATCCTATTGAATCTAGAATTCCTCTAACTTGTTGATTTTCAGGGAAAAGCTGGTATACCCGGAGGGATTTGAACCCCCGACCTTTGGATTCGTATTCAGACGCTCCCTCATATACTTTGAAATGGTACCGTATATGAGAACGAAGGTTATTTTTCTTCCGTTATTCCATGGGGGACAACGGGCCTTTTTTTTTTAATCATGGTTTGCCCTCTTTCCTTTTTGCTTTTCTTCTTTTTTCTCTTTTTTCTCTCTTTTCTATCTGCTTCTCTTTTCTCTTGCGTTCTTCTATCGT
>JAOUKO010000288.1 GCA_029882525.1 Candidatus Aminicenantota bacterium
TTTCAGGAGCTTAGGAGTCAGGATGAGAAGGCTGATTAAAGTAAAACCCTCCTCGGTTCGTGTGATTTTCAGCGGATAAAACAGGAAATCTGTTCTAAAACGGTACTGAATCGCCTCGTTCGTCTTGAGTTCTTCATCCAGAGAAACGACATCGAACACAAACCAGACAAAGCCCTCTTCGATGTATTCTTCGACAACTTTCTTGAGTGCATCAGGAATAACCGGATTAGCAATGCCGTCAGCTTTGAGGTATTTCTCCACCCATTCGATAAAACCATCTCCTCGCAGGACATGGGTCACGGATATGTCATGGGCTCCGATTCTCTCATAAAAGGTCACTTCGCCTGCAGGAGGTCTTTCTGCTGCGCCTCTGACTCCTCTGAGCTTTGCCCCGGCAAATCTTTGTTTGATTTTGCTATTGATGAGTGCAGTCGCCTTTTGAAAGACCTCAATATCTCCCTTTTTCACCACGGGTTCTGAAGGCAAGGGAATGACTTCGAGCACTTTGGTCGGCTCAGAAGCCTTCAGGTCGGTTGTCAGCAGAAGGATTTCTTCCAGCCCGTTCCAGGCTATCATCGCTCTCTGGTTGGGCTCAAAGACTTTGACATGGGGTTTGAAAGGGATCGATCCCCTATCCGCCTTCAAAGAAGGAATAAGAATTATCAAAGTGAGAACAGCACATCCTATGGCCTTCTTCATTATAATCCTCCTTTGACGTGTTAGGTCATTGGTCAGTTCTTGTCGTGATATCCTTCTCGCTTGTAATGAATAATGTATTGATACCCTTTTTCAGGATTAGATTTCCCCTAGGCCTTTTCGTTTATTATTCTATCAATCTACGGTTGAACCGACAACAAAAGTTTTGGCTGTCCGGTCCCAAAAGCGCTTCTCGGATCTAATCTTTTCCCTCGATCGCCTTGATCCTCTTTTCGATCTTTTTAATCTTTTTTTGGGTCCAGATAATGAATCCGATAACAAAGATGCTCATTACAGTGAATGATAGAACAATGAGTTGAAATCCGGCAGTTGGATTCTTGAGCCAGACGATGTATCCGACGAGAACACCGCCGATAACCGGATTAATAAACGCGAGGACGAGCCCCAGAATGACCAATGCATTCATTTTTACCTCCCTGGTTTGTTTTTGATTTTATTCTCATGTACTCCTGGTATTTTGTGTTCAGATCGCAAGACCAGCAATCTTTCTCCTTCCCTCTCTTCTTTATTCTCTGCTTTGAGAAACGGGAACTAGTAACGCCAGGAACTCAAATCGGCTCCAGGAGGAGCGCTCTTTTCGATGCGTTCCACAATCCTGGGAATGAACATCTGGTGGTATCTCAGCCGCGAGATGGCATTTGGCCTGTCATGATCTCCGTTCCAGCAGTGCTCGGCCCTATCTCCGTAGTCCACTTCTCCCCCATAATAGGGGTCTTTCGTGCTCTCCAGAAACTCCTCAATCAAATAGACCGCATTGTTCAGGTAGTAGTTGTCCATGTCTCCGCAGTAGATGTGGATTTTCCCCTTGAGTTTGGGTCCCAGTGTTTTCCAATCCCTCTGGAGGATATAGGAAAGGTCATAATTCTCCCGCCAGTACTCGGCTACGGAATGGTCAATCTTGCCCGTCAACTTATCCCATATAGGTTTCGGGTATCCATCCTCTCCCACCGGCGAATATACCGCCTGCCAGATATCCCACTGGGCACCGGAGCGGCTGTTTGTGCCGATAGCAAGCTCGCGGTGGTTCATGTCTTCCAGTGTGCTGCTGATCTCGCCTAAATAATTGCGGTGTCCTGGGCGATGGGTACGCTTGAAGTTACTTCTCAGATAATAGGCGTTTTCATGCTCGTAGATATTCACGATGGTGTAAGCCCGGAAATCGATCGGGTCAGGGCAGGCTGCATAGCAGCTGTTGTATTCGTCCGGGTAGAAGACCTGGGCAGCCAGGGCTTCCCAGCCTCCGGTCGAGCCGCCGTAGAGAAAACGGGACCAGCCTTCGCCGAGGCAGCGGAATTTTTTCTCGATATAAGGAACAAGCTCATAGGTGATAGCGTCTCCGTAGGGTCCAAGGTTGGCAGAATTCACAGCGTAGGAGTCGTCGTAGTATGGATTGGCATGCTGGATAAGGATGATGACAACTCTGGGGAAGTCCGGACCTGTCCAATCCTTGTAGAATGTGTAGGCATACTCCTGGACTATCCGGTTGTAGCCTTGAAGGTTGAACCTGGCGCTGTAGTCGGGCTTGAGGTTCGGGTCAGGAGGTGTTTCCCGGAATCCGCTGAAAGTATAGGGGAAATGCCCGTGGTTGATCACCAGCGGATAGCGGGCTTCGGGATGGTCGTCAAATCCTTCGGGCAAAAGGACACAGGCACCGAGATACATCGGACGGCCCCAGAATTCCGACAGAAGTTCGCTCTTCATTTTCACGTGTTTGATGTATTTTGTATCTCTAGGAAAAGGGATGGGAGGTATTCTTTTATCAAGGGTGATGGGGATGATTTCGTCCTTGCTGGGGTCGATACGCACTTTTTTCGGAGTGCTGTAGAGGTTACCGGGCGCACGGTTCCACTGCTGTCCCTCTCCCCTATCCATGGGGAGCTTGACGGTGTGGCCGTCTGAGCGACGAAAGGTTTCATAGACATGAAGAAGCGCCTGCACCCAATAATCTCCGGGTGGAATCTCAGCGATGCTTTTCAAAGGGTAGCCAAAAACACTCGAATCTATGACTGCCGATTCATCAGGTTTTAGTCCATCGACATCGATTCCGAAAATCAATTGAGTGTCCGGGCCATCGCTGATCTGGAAGCGGGGCTCCCTGCTGCTGTCCGTGGAGACCATCAACAGCACCCGGCCGTCAAGAGCTTTTTTGCTCAGTTTCTCTGGAAAAGAGATTCCAAAACGCAGATTACAGGATTGCGCCTCATTTTTGGGTAATCCCATCAGGACCAAGATAAAAATTGCTAGACATAGAGGGAGCAATAACGTGAATATTTTAGTAATCTTGTGTCGCATTGGAACCTCCTCAGGAAATATTAATAAGTCATCTTACCGAATAATACTCCGCTTATAGCACAATAAAAATTCGGATGTCAAAAAAGTGATGAGAAGATTTCTGCTGTATGATGATAATCTGATTTGAAGCGCGCTATTGAAGTCTCTTCAGGTTCATCCTTTACAAAAATTTGATTTCTCACTATATTAGGTCAGGAAAAAACATAAAGTTTATTTTAATCTTTATGATTTGATTCTTTCATACGCTTAAAAAAGGAGGACATCCTATGACATCAAAAAAAATCGCAGCGATTCTGGCTATTATATTTATTGTGTCTTTTGCTGCAGCCTGCAGTAAACCCTACGAAGGCCCGCCTGCTGACTTCGTGATCAAGAACGCCAAAATCGTCACCATCGACAAGGACAATCCAAGAGCTGAAGCCGTGGCCGTTATCGGTGAGTCCATTATCGCCGTCAACTCAAACAAAAAGATCGAGCAGTACGTCGAAGAGGGAAAGACCCGGGTAATAGATGCCAAAGGACGGCTGGTTGTTCCCGGGTTCAACGATGCCCACATCCACTTTCTCAGCGGCGGCCAGTCGATGATGAACCTGGATTTCCGGTATGTCCACGACGTCAAGACTATCCAGAAGATGGTCGCTGAAAAAGTGAAGGAATCCAAGCCTGGAGAGTTGATAAGGGGAGGCGGTTGGGAACATGAGACGTTCCCGGATAAGAAATGGCCGACCAAGGAGATTCTTGACGAAGTTGCCCCGAACAACCCGGTCATGCTCAGCCGGGCGGACGGGCATTCGGCCTGGGTGAACAGCTATGTCATCAAGATGTCCGGGATCACCAAGGACACCCCTGATCCTCCCAACGGCACGATCGTCAAAAACCCGGTT
>JAOUKO010000289.1 GCA_029882525.1 Candidatus Aminicenantota bacterium
CCAGATACTCCCCCTTGGACGAGACCGCGTCAAAGGTCGTCGCCGTCCCGAAATCAACAACGATACAGGGTCCGCCGTGCTTGGCGTAGGCGGCAACAGCCGCCACCACTCTGTCCGCACCCACTTCCAGCGGATTCTCATACAGAATGGCCATCCCTGTCTTCAATCCCGGCCCGACAACCGCCGCCTTGACCTGGAACAGTCTCTGACTCAGATCCTGAAAGATCGGCGTCAGAGGAGGAACAACGCTGGAAATGATAACGGAATCGATCTCTGTTTTTTTCGGCCCGGAAATGGAAAACAGGTTGAGAAGAGTGACCCCGTACTCATCGCAGGTTCTCTCCCTCTCTGTCTGAATCTTCCAGTGCTGGATCAATTTTTCACCCTCAAACACGCCGAGGACTATGTTGGTGTTGCCGATATCTATAGCCAGAAGCATCTCACTCCTCCTTTTTGGCTTTCTGGATCGTCTTAATCTCCGCCGAAAAAAAAGACTCTCTGAGCCCGTCCCTCTCCAGGATGAGCCCCCCTTGAGGATCGAGCCCCCTGTAAACCCCGGAAAGCACCTCTCTGTCCGTTATCAGGTCAATTTTCTCCCCCAAGGGCAAGACAGACGTCTCCTGATATGCTCTGAGAATTCTCTGTTTCTCTCCTTTGAGGAAGCATCCGTACCAGTGGTTCAAAAATTTCCAGAGGCAATCGAGGAAAGCTTCTTCCTCTATTTTTTCCTTTTTTATGAGCTTCAGGGATATGGCCTGACGACGAATTCCCTTAGGAAAATCTCCCTTCTCATAGTTGACGTTCAAGCCTATCCCCAGAATAGCATAATTGACCCGGTTTCCCAAAAAGCCGCTCTCACAGAGGATGCCTCCCAGCTTTTTCCCTTCCCAGACCACGTCATTGGGCCACTTCAACCCGACTCTTATCCCCAGGCAGGAAAGAACGGCATCGCTGACCGCAATCCCTGCGACCAAAGGGAGCAGGGAAATGTCGGGGAAAGGGGGAGTCAGAACGACGGAGAGATAAAGCCCCTTTTTTCTGGCTGAGTACCAGTCTCTCCCCTTTGTGCCTTTTCCCCTTGTCTGCTCTTCAGCTATGACGACCATGCCTTCGCTTTCTCCGGAGAGGGCCAGTTCTTTTGCCAGGTCATTGGTAGAAGGGCAGCTTTTGACTCGAAGTATTTTCGCCCCGATGTTCATGGTTGAAAGAGATAAGCTGGCCTCTCCAGCGGCCTTCAATCCAGAGCCAGGATGTGTTCCAGGCTTTCCTCAAGCTTCCCCTTTCGTGCCTGGAGCTCTTTCAGCCTGTCCCTATTCTCCTGGATGACCTCTTTTGGAGCACGCTCCAGGAAGCTTTCATTCTGGAGCCTTATCTCGATTCTCTCCACATCCTGACCGATTTTGGCTATTTCCTTTTCCAGCCTCAACTTTTCCTGCTTCAGGTCAAATACTCCCTCTCCGATGGGAATCGCTATTTCCCAGGACCCGGCCACTCCCTTCAAGAGTTTCTTTTCCGCGGGAAAGCGGTCCAGGACCTCGATCCTGCGGATATTGGCCAGAGTCTGGATGGAGGTCTGGTTCCGGGAGATGACCTGCTTTTCCTCCTCCTTTTTCACCTTGACCCAGAGCTCGATCTTTTCCCTGGGAGGGATCCTGTTTTCAGCCCGAATGGTCCGGACGCCGATGACAGCCTCCTGGAGAATCCTCATCTCCTTTTCCGCCTCTTCATCCTTAAGATCTTCCTTTTCCAAAGGGAATGAGGCTGTCACCAGAGATTTCCCCGATGAGGGGAGATGCTGCCAGATCTCGTCCGTAATATAAGGCATAAAAGGATGGAGAAGCCTCAGTATCTGGTCAAGCGTGTCAGCCAGCACAGCCTCGGACGTTTTGTTCCCTTCTTTGAGATGGGGCTTGACCAGCTCGATGTACCAGTCGCAGAATTCATGCCAGATAAAATGATAGATCCTGTCAGCCGCCTCGTAAAACTTGTACTGCTCGAGGGCCTCGTTCAAATCAGCGATGATCTTCACCATCCTGCTCCTGATCCACCTGTCCGCCAGGGTCAGCTCCTCTTCTCTGACCTGAAGACCGCTGTCTCCAAGGCTCATCAAGACAAAGCGGGAAGCGTTCCAGATCTTATTGGCAAAGGCCCGATAGCCGGCCATCCTCTCTTCGGAAAGGGAGATGCCCGCTCCCGGTATGGCCAGCGCTGCCATGGTGAACCTCAGGGCATCGGTTCCGTACTTCTCGATCATCTCGAGGGGATCGATGATGTTCCCCTCTGACTTGCTCATTTTTCGCCTTTTGAAATCCCTGACCAGGCCGTTGATATAAACGTGACGGAAGGGGATGTCCTTGGCGAATTTCAACCCCATCATGATCATCCGGGCAACCCAGAAGAAGATGATATCGAACCCTGTTGACATCAGGTCTGTGGGGTAGAACGCCTTCAAATCATCCGTCTCTTCCGGCCAGCCCATGGTAACGAACGGCCAGAGAGCCGAAGAGAACCAGGTGTCCAGGACATCCTCCTCCTGGATGAGCTTGGCGCTCCGGCACTGACCGCACTTCTGAGGGGCTTCCATGGCGACCATGATCTCCCCGCACTCCTGGCAGTACCAGGCAGGAATCCGATGGCCCCACCAGAGCTGCCGCGAAATGCACCAGTCATGGATGTTGTACATCCACTCAAAATAGGTCTTGGCCCAGTTTGAAGGGATAAACTCGATCTTCCCCTCCTCGACCACACGAATGGCCTCCTTGGCGAGAGGCTCCACCCGAACAAACCACTGCCAGGAAAGATGAGGCTCGATGACGGTCTGGCAGCGGTAGCAGTGCCCGACCGAATGCTGATAATCCTCGGTCTTTTCGAGCAAACCCAGCTCTTCCAGCCTGGAAAGGACCTTTTCTCTGCACTCAAACCTGTCCAGGCCCTTGAATTCTTCACCCGCTTCCGCTGTCATCCTGCCCGAGCCGTCGATGACGATCACCTGCTCGAGGTTGTGCCGCTTTCCCAGTTCAAAATCGACCGGGTCATGAGCAGGTGTCACCTTCACCACTCCTGTCCCGAACTCCATCTCGACTCTCTCATCTGTTATGACGGGAATCTCCCTGTTGACAAGAGGCAGGATGACCTTCTTGCCCTGGAATTTCTTGAAGCGCTCATCGTCGGGATGAACGGCTACGGCTGTATCGCCCAGCATGGTCTCCGGCCGGGTGGTGGCCACGGTGATGCTCTCCTTTGAATCCTTGAGGGCATACTTGATGTAGTACAGCTTGTCCTGCTTCTCCCTGTGCTCGATCTCGATATCGGAGAGAACCGTCCCGCAGTGGGGACAGCGGTTCACCAGGTAGTAATCCCTGTATATCAGACCTTCGGTGTAGAGGTCGACAAAAACGCGCCGGACAGCCATGGAGAACCCTTCATCCAGGGTGAACCTCTCTCTCGTCCAGTCCAGAGAAGCCCCGAGCTTCTTCAGCTGGTTGATGATGACGCCCCCGTATTTATTCTTCCATTCCCAGGCGATCTTCAGGAATTCCTCACGGCCGACTTTCTCCCGTGTCAGCCCTTTCTCTTCCAGGCTCTGCTCGATGACGTTGTGAACGGCGATGCTCGCATGGTCGGTTCCGGGCAGCCAGAGGGTGTTGAAGCCCTGCATCCTCCGCCAGCGAGTGATGATATCAGGCAGGGTGAAGCACAGGGCATGCCCCATATGAAGGGAGCCCGTGACGTTGGGCGGGGGAAGGACCATGGAAAATTTCCTCTTGGAAGAAGGGACTTCCGGAACAAACAGTCCCTCGTCTATCCAGAATCTGGACCACTTTTCCTCGACAGGTTTGGGGTCGTAGGCTTTTTCAAGAATTCTCTTGTTCTTCATCGGGCTTTCCCT
>JAOUKO010000050.1 GCA_029882525.1 Candidatus Aminicenantota bacterium
TGATAAATAATCTCTATTGTGACACAGCCTGAATGACATATATATAAGGTTCCCGCAGTGAAACACAGCCGGGTTAGTTTGGGACAGAATCAAATATTACTAAGTCAAACCCTTGAATAAGCTCAGGTAGGCCCGGATGATCTTCTCGCCCCAGAGAAGAGAGAAATAGGCTGCCGGTGCCAGGAACGTCCCGAAAGGAAGGGAATACTGAAAATCCTTCTTTCTGAAGAAAATAAAAAACACGCCCACCAGCGCTCCGACAAAAGAAGCCAGGATCAAGGTGAAGAAAGTCTGCCGCCAGCCTAAATAGGCTCCGATCAGCAGCATCATGGTCACATCCCCCATGCCCAGTCCCTCCTTCTTGCGCACCAGATAATATGTCCAGTAGACAAGAAGGAGAAACCCGGCTCCGGTCACTGCCCCGATCAAGGACTGAGTGAGCTTGAGGTCATCCCGGAATGCCGAGTAGACAAGAGCCAGGACCAGCCCGGGCAGCGTGATCTCATCGGGGATGATCTGGTGGTAGAAATCGATGAAGCCCAGTACGATCATGGCGCTGGCAAACAGACAGGAGGCAAAGAAGAAAAAGCTCAGCGAGTAGTGGAGGTAGAGGATGAGAAAACTCAGGGGAGTCAGAACTTCGACCAATGGATAGGAGAGGGGAATCCTGGCCTTGCAGAAGCGGCACTTTCCTCCGAGAACCAGGTAAGAGATAACGGGAATGTTATCGTAAACCTTGATCTTCTTCCGGCAGGAGGGGCAGGAGGAGGCCGGTCGGATGATGCTCATATCCCGGGGAATGCGGTAGATGAGGACGTTGAGGAAGCTTCCCCAGGCAAGGCCGAAGACAGTGATGATGATTATCTTTTCCATGGGATTGTCGGTGTCTTGACCTCTCCCGTCTGGGCGTCATAAAAGTATTCCTTATCATCCAGATCCTTGGGCACGGACTTCAGGAACCCGGCATAGACGAGCTTGCTCAAATCCGCGGGGTTGCGGCCGTATTTTTCTCTGTATTTGGCTATAGCTTCCTTGAGCATCTCGATATCCATGGTTGCCTTGACGTTATAAAGATGGTTGGAGGCAACCCTCTTTATCCTCTCATCCTCTGCGGTGTTGTAGATCTCAAGCCAGGCCTGCCAGGCTGCCTGGTAATCCGTGGTCTTGAAGATAGCATCGGCGTAAAGACGCCTGACGATGGGCGGACAGCCTTCGATGCTCATCGCTTTTTTGTAGTACTCCTGAGCCATTTCGTGGTCCTTTTTGATGAACTGGAGATAATGGGCAGCTATGTAGGGAAACCACCATTCCTGGGGAATTTTCTCCAGGCCTAAATTCAGGATCTTCAGGGCCAGGTCCAGGTCCTGAGCCTCATAGGCGGCGATAAAAGCTCCGACATCATAAGCATCGAAGTATTGAGGGTCCAGCTCGGAGATGATGGTGAAGATATGGTCGAGATACTGGGAGCTGTCCGGGATAGTGTAATCGCTGTAATACTGGATGGCCCAGAGGTAGATCATGTCGGCCAGCAGGGAAGAATAGCCGAAGGTGGCAAACTTGAGGTATTCTCCTTTGGGAAGGTAGATGATCGAGGAGCCGGGGACTTTTTTACGCATGATCCGGTCGGTGATGATCTTCAGGTTCATGAATACGCCGCAGGTCAGGATGAGCAGGAGCACGAGGAAGAGCGTGCTGAAGCTTTTTTCGCCGGAGTATCGTTGAGCCATGGCTCTCAGATAAAATCCCTTTTCCTGAAGATGAGCACGGCTAAGGTCAGGACAAAAAGCGTGTAGAAAACTCCGTAAAGTATGGAGTAGAGGAAGATCTTGGGCGGGATGGGAAGGTTGTGCACGATTTCCGTCTTGAAATTGAAATTTTCCAGGTCCGGCAGAAAATGATAGAGGATCTGGGCCAGGGCTTTTCCGAACCCGGACTTGATTTTTTTAATGAGAATTTCCAGGCCCCAGGCCGTATGACCGATCAGGTAGAAAGCCAGGGTGAAGAGGGAGCTCAGTATGGGCGTGGAGAAGCAGGAGAACAGCAGGGCAACAGAGGTGATCAGGCAGAGTTCGAGGAATATGAAGAAGATGGCGATGAGTAAATGCCATTCGACCTTGAAGGTATGGAAGAAGACCAGTCCGAGGAAGATGATGCTCATCAGGAGAAGCATGATGAACAGGGTCAGGACCAGCCCGAAGAATTTTCCCAGCAAGAACTGAAAACGGTGGATGGGTTTGGAGAGAAGAGTGTAGATCGTCTTTTTTTCTATCTCTTTATAGACCAGGCCCGTCCCGATCATGATGGCCATCAATGCCCCGAAAAGGGAGAGCGAAGCCAACCCCACATCCTTGATGATCTTGACCCGGTCTCCCACGGTGAGTATAGCCAGCAGGCGCGAAAAGCCGATGCAGACCACAGCAAAAAAGAGGATGAGATAGAGGATCCTGTCCCTGATGGCTTCCTTGAAGGTGTTGAAAGCTATGGCTCGTATCTTCATCTTTGCTTCACTATTTCCACAAACAAATCCTCCAGAGTCTCTGTCCTGGGAATCAGGGAATGGATCTTTCCCTTCTTAGACCTGAGAAGCTCAAGGACTCTCTCCACGTCTCCTTCCTTCCTTACTCTGAGGAGAGTTCTTCCTCCGCGCTCGCTGAAAGGCTCTCCCATATTTTCCAGCTCTTTTATATCCACACCCGAAATCACGATCTCCGTGAACAGGATTTTCTCCGAGATCAGATCCTGGAGGGTTCCCTGGTTGATAATCTCTCCGTTGACGATGATGGCCACCCGGTCGCAGATCATCTCGATATCCTGCAGGATATGAGAGGAGAGGAAAACGGTCTTCCCTTCTTCCTTGAGACGGACGATGATATCCCGGATTTCCTTTCTCCCGATGGGATCCAGGCCGCCGAGGGGCTCATCCAGAAGGACGAGGGAGGGTTCGTTGAGGAGAGCCTGAGCCAGGCCGATCCTCTGCAGCATGCCCCGGGAGAATTTCCGAAGCTGGAGGTCTGCCCACTTCTCCAGCCCGACAACTTGAATAAGGTTTTTGATCTTTTTTTCCCGTTCATTTTTTTTGATGAGGAACAGCTGGCTGTAGAAATAGAGAAACTCTGAGGCAGTGAGATGGTCGTAAAAATAGGGATTCTCCGGAAGAAAGCCGATCTGAGCTTTGGCTTTGAGAGAGAGGTGATGATGGCCGAAAAGCTCGATCTTCCCTTGATCGGGGTATATCAGGCCGAGGATGCACTTGATGGTGGTGGTCTTGCCCGCGCCGTTGGGGCCGAGATAGCCGAAGATCTCGCCCTGATTCACGGTGAGGGAGATGCCTTTGAGGATTTTCTTCGTTTTAGGGATGAATCCCAGCTTGAACGATTTATGGAGATTCTCTATATGGACTGCGGTTTCCATTCAATTTATGACTATTATACGGAAAATGGATTTTATTTCAAATTTTCTTCGAAGAGTTTGAAGATCCGTTTGTACTCGTCTGCCCAGGAAGAGCTGTTATGGAAAGAATGCCCTTCCACGGGATAGATAGCCACTTCCCAGTTTTCCTTCCCGAGTTCGATCAAACGCTGTGCCAGTCGTACCGTGTCCTGAAAATGGACGTTGGTGTCCACCATGCCGTGGCAGATGAGCAGCGTGCCTTTAAGCCCTTGGGCAAAATAGATGGGTGAGCTTTGTTCGTAAGCCTCTCTGTCCTTATGGGGGAGGTTGAGGATATCCACGGTATAGCCGGAATGGTAATGGGCCCAATCCGTGACGGGTCTGAGCGCTGCTCCGGCCTTGAACACATCAGGGGCTTTGAACATGGCCATCAGGGTGAGAAACCCGCCGTAGCTCCCGCCGTAAGTCCCGATCCTCTCCGGGTTGACCTTATATTCTTTAGCCAGGAAGCGGGCGGCGTCGACGATATCATCCAGGTCCTTTCCGCCCATATGCCGGTAGATCGCTGTTCGGCAGTCGCGGCCGTAGCCCTTGCTTCCCCTGTAGTCGACATCCAGGACAAGATAGCCGCTCTCGATGAGGATATTATGGAACATGTATTCCCGGTAGTAGTAGCTCCAGCCCCGGTGGGCGTTCTGAAGGTAGCCGGCGCCGTGGATGAAGATGACTGCCGGCCTCTGCGGATGCCATTGCTTGGGCCTGTAGAGCCGGGCGTAGACATCGACGCCGTCGCGGGCTTTGAAGGTGATGATTTCCGGGTCATACCAGTCGTAGGAGCAAAACTCTTCAGAGGTTGAGAGTGTTATCTGCCGGGCCTTTGCCTTGGGTGTGTTCTGCTGGAAATAGAGCTCTGGGGGTTTGTTGCTGGAGGAGTGGATGACAGCCAGGGAGGACTCATCCGGGGAGAGGATGATCTCGTTCTGCCCTTTCAACGTGGTGATCCTTGTCCGCTTTCCCCCCTCAACCGGCATGGAATAGAAATGAGTCTCCCCGGGATGCTCTTCATTTGAAATCAGATACCATCTCTTCCCGTCTCGGGAGAGCTGGGCGCTGGAGACCTCGAATTTTCCTTTGGTGAGCTGTGTTTTCTTTGCTCCGTCATAGGCGGTTTTATACAGATGAGCATAGCCGTCCTTCTCCGAGATGTAGAAGAGATGCTGGCTGTCCGGACACCAGGCGACGTTGGTCAGGCTGTATTCGCCGACCCAGGCGTCGTCATGGACATGCTCGATGACAGATGTTTTTCCGCTTTCCGGGTCCAAAGAGAGAAGCCAGGTGTCCTTCCGGTCCCTAGAGCTGGCTGTCAGGGCACATTTTTTTCCGTCCGGCGACCAGAAAACCTGGTAGGAGTAAATCTTCCTCTCGCCCTGGCCGTAGTCGACCCACTGGACTTTGCCCGTGGAGACATCCATGATCCCTGTCTTAATGTCCTGCGATGACTGGGCCGCTTTGGGGTGGGAATCGATCGTCTCCGTGTATCCGGTTCGGGTCACGTAGTCGGGCACGATGGTCTGTTTGACTTCGGGCAGGCTCCCTGAAAGCAGAAACGTCACGTATTTCTCATCCGGGGAAAGATCGAGGCCAAAGATGGACTGGTCTTCTTCCAGGAAAAACGGCTGTCTCCTGCTGCCGTCTTCAAACGAAGGAAACATTCCCATGCCTCTTCCTCGCCGTGGCCTGCTGAATTCTTCAAAGAGCTCTTGCTGCTGCTGGCGGTACCACTCTTCCACTTCATCGGGCTTTTTCTTTGGCGGGGGAGCTTTTTTGGAGATGGAAGTCATCTGGCGGAGGGTGTTGTCTCTCAGGGAAAGGAGAAAGAGGTTGTCTTGACAGGTGAAAGCGATCTTTTCGCCGTCATCAGTGAACTTAGCGTTGGATTCCCGTTCGTCGGTGAAGGTGAGCTGGGTGATTTTTCCCGTGGCCACGTCCAGAAGGCTGATGTCGCCGTTGCGAACGACGACAGCCCTCTTGTTTTCCTTGTCAAAATTGATCTCCATGCCGAAGATGTACCGGGAATAGCGGGAAAAGGCTGCCCGGGAAGGGAGAGGAGGAAGCTTGAGAAGGTCTTCGGCTTCTATTTTTTGAGGAGTCAGGTTGGACGGTGTAATGGCGTAGAATTCGCTCCTTTCTTCTCCTGGTTTTGTCCAGCGGAAGTAGAGTCTTGACCCGTCCACGGACCACATGATGTTCGAAGGCGCTGTCCCGATAAGCTCTTCTCCCTTCATGATGTTGTCGATGGTCAGCTCAAACTTTGCTGGTTCGGGGCTTTTTTCCTGAGTGTGGACCGCTCCTGTTATAAGCAGGACAAGAACGAGCAGGAAAAATAGCTGTTTTTTAAATGGATGGGTCATCTGAACCTCCCTGCTTTTTGTTTTTTTCATCTCCGCCTCCTTCCGGGCTGATTTCCATACTTTTCATGAGTAGAACGGATCCTTTATCTTTATTACGAACCGGAATATGACTTGGTTTTACTCGATGCCCTTGATTTTCCTGGCATTCTTGAGGAGCCATTCCTGGGTGAAGAGATGCTCTCTGTTCAGTGCCAGATGGATATTGAGTTGGTCCTTGATCTCCCCATCCGGGACTAGAGCGAGGAGCTTTTCATACCTGGCGATCAGGGTTTCCTCTGCCGGCAGCAGCGTTTCCAGGGCCGAGAGCCGGTTATTGCCCGGATAGACGTCTGGCATGGGACTGCGGCTTCTCTCCACTCCCTTGGCGTCTTTCTCCGCATTTTCTATCTGGATGACGTCATTCATCTTGATCAGCAGGCCGGAATTCTTGTCCCAGTGCCTCATATGGTCGATGGAGTTTTTAAACAGGCGCTGGCTGAGGTCCTGGTGCTCGCTGAAGAGCATGACGTACCTGAGATAGCGGTGCATCAGCTCGTTCTCCAAACGGGTGATCTCGTGGAGGAGCTGGACCTCTTCTTTATCGGCATTCTCCGGACTCGATTGGAAACAGAGAGCCTCTTCAGCGCCTTCCTTTTTGATCGCTTCCATCATGGAGACGAACTGGTCAGAATGACGCACCTCGTCATAGGAGATGTTGAGGACCATGTTCTGGATCTTAGGAAAGGCTCCTTCCTTGAATTTGGCGGATTGATAGAGGCTGGTCACCATATCCTCGGTCATCTTGTCTCTTTTCAGGTTGTCGATGATCCTCGGGTAACGCACGGCCTCGTCTGTCTTGAAGGAAGGCGTCCCTCCCATCTGGGTGATGATGATTCCGAGCTGGAGAGCGTGATACATCTCGTCGATACCGATCTGGATGGTCTGAGCTCGAGCGTCTGTCCGGTTCTTCATGACCGGGTCTGTGTACCAGAACTTTCCCTTGGGCATGGAGTAGGCATGAACGGTGTACTCAAAGCTGACCGCCCATTCATGCTCGAGAGCGGTGTTCAAGAGCTTTATGGCGTCTTCCCTGGTTTCTATGGTTTTTATGTTTTCCATGAATCCTCCTTGTTGTTGATTTTTGCCGAACCCGAATTATAGTCATTTTCAGGCCAAAAGAAAAGAGAGGTAGATGAGCTCCGGATGGAGGGGAACCGCCGCTGCGCTTCTCAACGATCGGATGATGTGCCCTGCGGCTTGCCGCGGGGAACCGATCGTTGGGGGATCCAAGGGGTATGCCCCCTTGGTCGCAGGGCGTGGGTTCATGCCCCGCCCGAGAAGGGGAGGCAGCGAGCGGAAGCGAGCGTTGGAAGGGGGAAGTCAGTTCACCCTCCAAGTTGACTCATATTAACGCAATCATTCGTGTGACATCCTCTATTGAGCGGGCCTGGATGCCGCACAGAGATTGTAACCTTATTGACTGCGTTTACATCGGATTAGATGGTTCCTTCATCACGAAGATAGAGATTACAATTGAAGCCCTCCTCTTGTTTTTAAAGAAGAAGGAGTGAATAATAAGGAGCTAATGGATGATCTTCATATTTATCAGGGTCTGGTTCGATGAGAGTTCCCAGGTTGAGGAAGGATATCGAGCTCATTCCCGCCTCCTTTGAGGGGAAGAGAGGGCTTCTGGCCAGAGATTCTCTGGGCCTGATTCCGAAGCCGATCCTCCTCCACGGCGAAGTCCTGGAGTTTATGGGACTTATCGACGGACAGAGAGATGCCAGGGATTTTCAGGTGGAACTCATACGGCGCAAGGGCGGCGTGTTCGTCAGCTTGGAGTATGTGGAAAGGTTGATCGAGGAAATGGATTCTGCTCATCTTCTGGACAGCGATCGCTATCGTCGGGAAAGAGAGAGGATCATCGACGGGTACTCACGACTCGAGGTGAGAGCATCATCTCTTGCCGGCCATTCCTATCCCTTGGACCCGGGGGAACTCGAGAAATACCTGGACGCGATTTTGAGTTCGGAGACAGACTCTTCGCTGCCGATTAAGGGTCAAAAAGTCAGGGCGGTTGTTGCCCCTCATATTGACCTGAAAGCGGGTCGAAGAGTGTATGCCCGAACCTATCGGGCTATCCAGGATTCAGCCCCCAAGAAGGTCTTCCTCCTCGGGACCGGCCACCGACTTCATGACTATTTTGTCTCTCTCACTGAGAAAGATTTTGAGACTCCTCTGGGGATGGTGAATACGGACAAAGACCTGGTGAAAAAACTGAGAGAGGCTGGGAATAAAGTTGTTGCCCCTCATGATATGGCTCACCGCAGCGAGCACTCCCTTGAACTTCAGCTCCTATTCCTCCAGAAGCTCTTCGGCTCGAGCTTTTCCATCATCCCTGTCCTTTTTGGCTCTTTTCATGAACTGCTGGCCAAGGTTACCCGGCCCTCCGAGATTCCCGGCATGGATGGTTTCCTGGAAAGACTCAGGCTTTCCCTGGGAGAAAACGGCACCGGAGCCCTGGTCGTTGCCGGGGTTGACTTTTCTCACGTGGGCCCCAAGTTCGGGCACGAGCAGAGCGCCCGGTTTATGTTAAAAGATGTCAGGGAGCATGATCAGAGGTTGATCGATAGTCTTTGCCGGGGAGATGTCGATGGTTTCTGGGCAGAATCCCGGAAAGTCGAGGACCGGTACCATGTTTGCGGCTTCTCGACCATGGCCTGTCTTCTGGAGGTGCTGAGCCCCCTCAGGGGTTTTCTTATCGATTACGAGATCTGGCAGGAAGCGCCTACCCAGTCAGCCGTGAGCTTTGCCGGCATTGCATTCAATTGACGATCGGATGATATGCCCAGCGGCTTGCCGCGGGGAACCGATCGTCGGGGGATCCAAGGGGGTATGCCCCCTTGGTCGCAGGGAGTGGGTTCATGCCCCGCCCGAGAAGGGGAGGCAGCGAGCGGAAGCGAGCGTTGGAAGGGGAAAATCAGTTCCCCCTCCAAGGTAGACTTTCGGATTCCTGTCAATTTCTGTATAATCTTTGTGATTTTTCGTTCAGGAAGGAAAGATTTTGAATTTGAACCAGGCGGGAGTTTGAAGATGACGGATTTTGGCGGCGCGATCAAGGCAAGCCAGGAGTATGATGTGGCTCTCCTGGGCATTCCTTTTGATGAGAAATCCTGCTATCTGAGGGGTGCGGCCAAAGGCCCTCTGGCAGTCCGGGCTGCCTCGACCAGCAAAGCCATCAATCCCTGGACTGAGCTTGGCGTTAACCTGGAGGAAGAGACCGTCCTGGCTGACCTCGGGGATGTGGATGTTTCGGGAAACTACGAGCAGGTTTTTTCCCGGGTCGAGAAAAAAGTCTCTGAGATACTGGACAGGAATGCTGTGCCTGTTGTCCTGGGAGGGGACCACTCCATCAGCTACCCGGTGGTGAAAGCCTTTGCCCGGAAATACAAGCCGCTGGACATCCTTCATTTCGATTCCCATCCGGACCTGTATGATGAGCTCTACGGCGACCGTTTCTCCCATGCCTGCCCTTTTGCCCGGATCATGGAAGAAGGTCTGGCCCAGAACCTGGTCCAGGTCGGGATCCGCGCCGCCACCGGAGAGCACAGAGAGAAAGCTGCCCGGTATGGGATCCGGATGGTCGAGATGAAAGATATCGGAGAGGCTCTTTCCCTGAAGTTTTCCAATCCGCTCTACATCTCTTTTGATATGGATGCTCTCGACCCTGCCTTTGCTCCTGGAGTCTCTCACCACGAACCTGGGGGGCTCTCCACCCGTCAGGCGATCGATATCCTTCATTCTCTGGCAGCGGATATAGTCGGGATGGACGTGGTGGAGGTCAACCCGGAAAGGGATGTCTCGGGCATCACGGCAGCAGCCGCAGTCAAGATCATCATGGAAGTTGTCGGGAAGATCGTTCTCCAGAAAAAATAATTTCGGAGGATTGGATATGAAACGGATAATAGTTTTTCTCTCCAGCATCCTGATTTTTTCGAATGTCCTGCCTGCCCAGGAATCGGTCAGGTTCGATGATTACTTCATCAATAAGACCATGAGGATCGATTATTTTCACCTTGGCGATGCCCAGCAGGAATGGGTCACTGTCGACCAGGTCTATCAGCAGGGCATCTGGGCAGGGAGCAGGCGCAACCTGATCGATAATTTCAATAACGGACGCTATGCCATCAAGATATATGATTCCTCATCCGAAAAGCTGATCTTCTCCAAAGGCTTTGACAGCTATTTTGGAGAATACAAGACAACGACCCAGGCCCTTGAAGGGAAAAAGAGGACCTATCATGAGAGCGCTCTCATACCGTTCCCCAAGCAAAAGATCACATTCACTGTCGAATCCCGGAATCGGGAGAATAAGCTTAAGCCCCTTTTCAGCCAGGTCATCGACCCCTCTTCCGTCAGCATCATCAAGGAGAATTTAAAAAGCGGAGTCCAGGTCTTTGAACTCGTGAAAAACGGAAACCCTCATCTCAAGGTCGATGTGGCTCTGGTTGCCGAAGGATACACTGCCGGAGAGATGGAGAAATTAAAGCTGGATTTAAAGCGATTCACCACGGTCTTTTTCGATTTCGAGCCTTATAAGACCTATAAAGACCGGTTCAACATCTACGGCGTGTTTCAGGCTTCGCCAGACAGCGGGTGTGATGAGCCCCGCCGGGGAATCTTCAAAAACACCGCGCTCAACTCCACCTTTAATTCCCTCGGCTCAGAACGGTATCTTCTCACAGAGGACAATAAGAGCCTGAGAGATATCGCCGCTCATGTGCCCTACGATGCTCTTTTCATCATGGTCAATCAGAAGCGTTACGGAGGAGGAGGCATCTACAATCTCTACTGCACCTTCACTGTGGATAACCAGTGGTGGGAGTATCTCTTTCTTCATGAGTTTGGACACCACTTCGCCGGGCTGGCAGATGAATATTACACCTCTTCTGTGGCCTATAATGAATTTTATCCGCGGGGAGTCGAGCCCGTAGAGGCGAACATCACGGCTCTGCTCGACCCCAGCAGGATAAAATGGAAAAACCTGTTGACTCCGGGAATAGAAGTCCCCACCCCCTGGGAAAAGGAGGAATTCGACCGGATGGACGAGGCTTATCAGAAGATTCGGGGCGAGATCAATGACAGGATTGCCAAGATGAAGAGGGAAGGAGCGCCGGCGGCTGAAGTCCAGAAGGTCGAGGATGAATCCGAGAGGCTCTCCAGGGAGCACGCGGAAAAAGTGGATGATTATCTGGCCAAGAGCCGTTTCACGGGTCAAGTGGGTGCCTTTGAGGGAGCGGGCTATTCGGCCCAGGGCCTGTATCGCCCCATGCTGGACTGCCTCATGTTCACCAAAGGAAAAAAGCCGTTCTGTAAGGTCTGTGAACGGGCAGTCATCCAGGTCATCAAGTATTACAGCGAATGAAAAAGCGACTTTCCCTTCTTTACTATATATATAATGAATGTTCAGGACCGGGAGAGCTCATGCCATGAAAAAATATATCCGTTTTATCTGTTTGACATTGTTTTCTCTCTTAATCCTCTCTTCAACCGGGCTTCAAGCTGAGGAATCTCTCTTCAATCCGGAGATGGTGAATACATCCTTTGTCCAAAAGCTGTTTTCTTTTATCGAAAAGAACAGGGAGAAAGTCATCAAGGAATGGATTTTTCTGACCGAGATCCCTGCGCCATCAGGGTATGAGCACAAAAGAGCCAACTATATGAAGAAGCAGTTTGAGGCGGCCGGTCTGGATGAGGCTTACGTGGATTCCTCCGGGAATGCTGTGGGCATCTGGAAGGGCTCCAGCCAAGGGAAAAAGATCATCATCTCAGCTCATCTGGACACCGTCTTCCAGGGAGTCTGGGAGATCAAGGTGAAAAGGGAAGGGAACATCCTCAAAGCTCCGGGCATCGGGGATGATACCGCCAGCTTGATCAACCTGCTCTGGTCGATCCGGGCTCTCAAGCAGGCGGGATTCAAGCCCAGGAACACGTATTATTTTCTGGACACGGTCGGCGAGGAAACCGGGTTTGTCGGCCTGCGAGCTTTCCTGGACTCGACCAAAAAGAAATTCGACCTGGTCATAGCCCTCGATGGTGACCTGGGCGGCGTTCAATACGGAGCCCTGGGATTTGGAGGCGGGAAATTCGTCTTTCGTGGACCCGGCGCCCACACCATACAGAGCCTGGGTATCCCCAATCCCAACCTGGCAGTGGCCAAGGCTGTGGAAAGGATATGCAAGATCGAGCTTCCCTCCAGCCCCTTGGAAAAATGGACTATCCTCAATATCGGGATGATCGGAGGAGGAAGAGTCAGGAATGCTGTCTCTCAGGAATCCTACTTCACAGTAGACCTTCGTTCGGTCGACCAGGAAGAGCTGGAAAGAGCGCAGGCAGAAGTCATGAGGATTTGCCGTGAAGTAGCCGAGGAAGAAGGCGTAAAGTTGGAGATGACCCTTAACGAGGACTCAAAGGCTTACCAGATTCCTGGAGCCAGGGGATCATTCCTGGTGAGAACCGTCGTGGATATCCTCGAGTTTCTTCAGGTCAGAGATATTGAGGCCAATCCTCTCGGGTCAACCGAAGCCAACGTCGGAATCGAGAAAGGAATTCTCTCTGTAAACCTGGGGCGTACCTACGGCCGGTACAAACACACTCTCAGAGAAGAGGCTGAGATTGACGGGCTCTTCATAGCCATGAAACAGATACTGCTTCTGGTTTACTGCCTTCAGTAGATAAGCCGTTTATTTAAATCAATTTTGCGATTCTCTCCAGCCAGTCCCTGTCCACTTCTGAAAAAGCGTTGAGTTTCCTGCTGTCCACATCCAGGACTCCCCAGACTTGATCATCCGGATTATAAAGGGGAACGACGATCTCAGAATTGGAGCGGCTGTCGCAGGCGATATGGCCTGGAAATTTGTGCACGTCGGGAACAAGGACGGTTTCTTTCCGTTCTACTCCTGTCCAGCAGACTCCCTTTTTTTTCTCCAGGACCTGGCAGGCCAGAGGTCCCTGGTAGGGTCCGACGGTTAATTCGCCCTCGACAAGGATGTAAAACCCTGTCCAGAAGAAGTGGGGCATCTTATGATGAAGAAGGGCGGCCGCTGTGGCCATACGAGCGACCTTGTTCTCTGTCTTGGTAAGAAGCTCTTGAAGCTGGTTATGAATTCTTTCGTATCGCTTGGCGAGATGCTCTTTGTCTGTCATGTCTTTCCTCCAACAGGAATCCCGGCAGTCCGGTCAAAGTTGACTCAGCCAATGTAGCAGGTTGGGAGGGCAAGGTCAACACACTGATTCGCAAGAATAAAACGGTTTTTTCACGGCCTTTTCCGCAACAGAGTGTTTTGTCTATCCTCGATGAGGAAGGCGAATTTTTCTTAACTTGGGCGGGAAGGAGGTGCGGGCTGTTGTCAGCAAAAGGGGGGTTGATGATGGGAACCAAAAAGGTGGGGGTTCTTTCCAGCCCGCGAAAAAGAACCACTTTATTTATATAAAAAAAAATAGTAATTGTAAAGAAAAAAATTCAAAATTTTAAAAATTTTTTTAAAAAAAGAGAAAATAGCGAGAATTAACGCTCCTTTGTCTTTCTTTCCTTTCGTTTTGTTCAGATAAAACAGCCTGTTTTTTTGCGAAATTTAGCTTGACATTATGGTCTGTTTCTTATAAATACTTGAGAAAGACCAAGGAATTGAGCAATTTTATTCATATTAGGCACTCTTAAGCGGAGGCCCGAATACACCCATTTGGAGGTTATGATGAAAATAAGAATAGGTGTGATGGCCCTGGTTCTTCTGATGGTATTGGCGCTCAGCCCGTTCGCACGCGGAACTGGATTCCTCATCTATGAGCACGGCGCTGTTGCGATGGCGATGGGAGGGGCATTCATTGGTCTGGCCAACAACCCGACTGCTATCTGGCACAACCCCGCTGGTATTGCCTGGTTGGATGGGACTCAGATGTCGTTTGGAACCACCCTGATTTTCCCCTCGTACTCCTTAACTCTGCCCAACTGGCCGGTTGCTGCCCAGCAGAATATTGAGGCAGTGAGTCGAGTGTTCTATCCTCCCAATTTCTACCTCACTCACAAATTCAGCGACAGGATCGTGGCCGGCTTCGGCTTCTTCACTCCCTACGGCCTGGGAGTTGAATGGCCCGAGGATTACCCGCTCAGGTTTATATCGACCAGAGACGACATGAAGACGTTTTTCTTCAACCCCACAATCGCCTTCAAGCTCAACGATAATCTGTCAGTTGCTGTCGGTGTTTCCTACGTGTACTCGACCATAGCCTTTGACCTAGTTGAGCCTATTTTGGTGGCAGTTCCTCCACCAGAAGTTCCTGTGACTTTTGAGGCCAACGGCGATGGCTGGGGATTGAACGCCGGAGCCCTTTACAAAGGTGAGAAATTTTCCTTCGGCTTCAACTGGCGCGGAGGATTCAAGATCGATTACGATGGTGACCTTTCTCTGGATCTGGATAACATTGTTCCCGGTATGACTCTTCCCGGCACTGCGGTAACTGAATTCAGCCTGCCTCACGTTTTGGGCGTCGGCGTTGCCTTCAACCTGACCGACAAGCTCACCCTGACCGCCGATGTTCACTATATCCTGTGGAGCAGCTATGATGAGTTCACGGTAGCGGTTGATGTTCCCGGCATTGAAACGATCTATCCTCCTGGCATCGCTGACAAGGTGGTCGAAGAAAACTGGGAAGATTCATTCGTCTATCGAGTGGGCATGCAGTACCAGGTGAGCGAAAACTTCGCTCTGCGCGCCGGTTTTCTCTATGACGAGACTCCTCAACCGGTTGAGACGATGGACCCCATTCTTCCTGACTCGGACCGCTGGGCTCTGACAGCGGGCTTCGGCTACAAGGTCGGAAAATTGGTTATCAATGCCGCCTATCAGTACGAGCCTTTCAAGGACAGAACAAGCCCCAACAGAGATGTTTATCTGGACAGCCCGATTCCCGGGATCAACGCCGGCGAAGGCACCTATTCCGCGACTGCTCATCTTTTTGGGTTGAGCATCGGGATCGTGTTTTAGTCAACAAAATTCAATTTGGAGGTAAATAAATGGCTTATCAATTCACCAATTCAAAAGGGGTTAAGTATTATCTCCATTTTAAGGACGTGAATTTAAAAGGAGGGCGGAAACAGAGAATCTATTTCTTTGCTCGTGACGTCAGGCCAGGATCATTGGATAGCGTTCCTGCCGGGTACAAGGTCATCGAGACCCAGAGAACCGGTATGCCCATCCTGAAAAAGGCATAGTCTGAGCGTCTGATTTCTTTTAAAGATTGAAGAGCTGAAAAGAGAGGGCAATCCCTTCCCTCC
>JAOUKO010000290.1 GCA_029882525.1 Candidatus Aminicenantota bacterium
TCCCAGGGCAACGATCACCGATTGAGTGGCAACGCTCTTGAAGTTCGAGACTCGAAGGAACTTATCCTGAACCTCCGGCATCAAAGAAAATATGACCAGGACCAGCAAAAGCCCGAAGAAAGGAGCCAGCCAGCTGATAATATACTGGAAGCGGGTTTTCCCCTTCGTCCGCGCGAACTGGACATTTTCCTTTTTCATCTTTTTAAGCTGCCTTTCCGGTGGTGGCTGCGGCCATCATGCTCTGGGTATCCCACTCGGAATGAGCCCGGATATCGACCAGCCGCCCGCGGTGGAATACGGCAATCCTATCACAGATCCCCAGAAGCTCGGGAAAATAAGAGCTGACGAACAGGATCGCTTTATCCAAGGAAGCCAGCTGGCCTATCCACTCGTAAATCTGGGACTTACTGACCACATCGATCCCCCGGGTCGGTTCATCCAGGAGCAGAACGTCGGCTTCCTGGTGAAGAAGCCGGGCCAGAGCCACCTTCTGCTGGTTTCCGCCGGACAGGCTCAGAGCCGGCTGATCCGGGTTCTGGGCCTTGATCATCATCTTCTGGATCCATCCTGAAACAGCCTCTCTCCTCTTTTTCAAGTTAATAAACCCGAAATGACTGTAGGGATAGAAATGGCTGAGAGTCAGATTATCAGCCAGAGAGCGCGATAAAGCCAACCCTTCTCCCTGTCTGTCCTCGCTCAAATATCCCATACCCTGCCGAATCCTCTGCCAGGGAGAACCTGTTGAGGTCGTGACATAGGCGACCTTGACCGAGCCGCTTTCTACTTTATCCAAGCCGAATATGGTCCTCATCAGTTCCGTCCTTCCTGCACCTATCAGGCCGGCAATCCCCAAGATCTCTCCGCGGTGCAGGCTGAGTCTCACCTCTTCCTGCATCTTTTTTCCCTTGAGCTTATCCAGAGAGACCAAAACCTCACCCTGTTCATGGGCGACACGCGGAAACATCTCATCGACTTTCTGCCCGACCATCATCTGGATGAGCTCCTCAAGAGAAGCATCCTTCATATCTCCCGAGCTGACTTTCTTCCCATCCCGCAACACAGTGTAAGTATCTGCGACCTCCTGGACTTCTTCCAGAAAATGGCTGATATAAATAATGCTCACTCCCTGGACCTTGAGTTTTTTGATTATCCCGAAGAGAAGCCTGCTGTCCTCCTGGGAAAGGGAGCTTGTCGGCTCGTCCATGATCAACACCGTGGTTTTCCCCAGAAGAGCCCTGGCTATCTCAACGACTTGCCTGGCACTGATACTCAGTTTTCTCACCGGAATATCCAGGGAGATCTCCGGATGATGGATAGAGTCCAGAGCCTCCCGGACCTTTTTTTTCATTTCCTTCCGCCGGACAAAACCCCAGGAATGAGACTCTCTGCCGAGCATGATGTTCTCTTCCACGGTGAGATGAGGGGCGAGGTTGAGCTCCTGGTAGATCATGGATACGCCTCTCCTCCTTCCCTCCAAGGGGCTGGAAGGGGCATACCTGAGTTCCTCCAGGAGCATGCTTCCTTTATCAGGCTTAAGCGCCCCGCTCAAAATCTTGACCAGAGTGCTCTTGCCCGCCCCATTCTCTCCGATCAACGCATGAACTTCTCCCCTCTTGAGCATCAAATCGACATCATCCACGGCACACGTCGCCCCGAAATTCTTGGTGACGTCTTTCATCTCCAGGACGACAGGCGAAGACTGATTCTGACTCATCAATCCAGATACCGGGAGAAATCCGGCCAGAGAAGGACTTTTATCTCCGGTTTATCCATGTTTTCTCGAGTTGCAAGATAAACTCCGGTGTCAACCCGGCTTTCGATCTTTTCTCCTTTCAAATGACTGACCATCTGTTTAACCCCCAGGTATCCCATTTTCATCGGATTCTGGAGGACAAGACCGTGGATGTGTTCCTCTCTCAGGGCTTGGACCAGCTTCGGGCTGCTGTCAAAACCGACGAACTTTACCTTGCCGGCCAGCCCGAACTCCTGGAGAGCCCTAAGGGTTCCAAAGGTGCTCGATTCATTGGGACAGAAGATGCCGTCGACTTCCGGAAAACGGCCGAGGAGGTTTTCCGCAAGCTGGTAGGCTGTTTCGGTAGTGGCACCGGCATACTGGTCGTGAACGAGCAGGGAAATGTTCGGAAAATCGGAGGTAATGGTGTCCAGAAAACCGCTCTCCCGCTTGGCTGTGCTGGCAGAGCCTTCCTGATAGCGGATAAGGAAGATATTCCCCTCGCCTCCGAGAAGGTCTCCCAATCTCTTGGCAGCCAGGACCCCTCCCTTATAATTGTCGGTGGCGACAAAGCTGACATAATCCTCTCCCTGCAGCCCGGAATCAATGATCACCACGGGAATTCCTTCTCTGACCGCGTCCTGAACAGGCCGGCAGAGGGCACGGTCATCCAGAGGCGCAAGCACGATGCCGTCCACTCCCCGGTTGATGAAGTCCTCGACAACTATGATCTGCTGGGCCCGGTCATCTTCCTTCTGAGGGCCTTTCCAGATGACTTCCACCCCCAGCTCTCTGGATGCCTGGACAGCGCCAGCATGGATGGCCTTCCAGAATTCATGGGTGGTTCCTTTGGGAATGACCGCTATTTTCAGTTCCCCGGGGACCTCCGGTTGAGAGGTTTGCTCAGCCTTCCTCCCGCAGCACATGAACAGAGCGCAGGCAAGCACGGCTAGACAGAAAATCTCTATTGCTCGAGCCATCACCTTCTCAACTCTCATCTTTAGAGGTTAAAGCAAACTAACTTTGGTTCTGTCATCTCCAGAAGGGCGAACTTGATCCCCTCCCGGCCGAGACCGCTCCACTTCACACCGCCAAAAGGCATCATATCGATGCGGTAATCCGTGGAGTCGTTGACCATCACTCCCCCAACATCCAGCTCCCTGATGGCTTTGAAGGCATGCTCCAGAGACCGGGTAAAAATGGCGCCATGGAGCCCGTATTTTACGCTGTTGGCCAGTTCCAGGGCTTCATCCAGCGAAGAGACCTTGTACAGGTTGACCACCGGACCGAAGACTTCTTCACAGTTCAGCTTGGCGCTATCAGGCATGTCCTTGAAGACAGTCGGCTCAAAGAGAGTCCCTTTTCTCTTTCCTCCTGTCAGAAGCACGCCTCCCGATTCAACGGCTTCCTTCACCCAGTTTTCGACCCTTGCTGCTTCTTCTTCGGTGATCATGGGTCCCATATCCGTATCTTCATCCAGCTGAAACCCGACTTTCATCTTCTTGGTGCGTTCCACGAACATCTTCTCGAATTCGTCATACACGGCTTGGTGGATGTAAATCCGCTGGACGCCTATGCAGTTCTGGCCGACAGCCCAGAAGGCACCGGAGACAGAAAGCTCCACGGCCTGGGGAAGGTCGGCGTCATCCATGACGATCACTGGCGAGTTCGAACCCAGTTCCATGCCGATTTTCTTCAACCCGGCCTTCTTGGTTATATCCAGGCCGGCCTCAGTGCCGCCGGTGAAGGATATCATCCTTGCCCGGGGGTCGGTCACCAGGGCATCGCCGATCTTGGAGGCGCGGCCGGTGACGATATTCAAGATCTTCCAGGGAAGCCCGGCCTCAATCAGAGCCTCTCCCAGCTTTAACGCTGAGAGGGGAGTGACAGTGGCCGGCTTGAGAACCACAGAGTTTCCTCCGGCGACGGCTGGCCCCACTTTATGGGCCACAAGGTTCAAGGGGTCGTTGAAAGGGGTTATTGCCACGACGATGCCGATCGGAAACCGGTAGTAGTAACCCACTCTGTTTTCCGAGCCCTGACGGCTGTCAAAGGGAATGGTCTCCCCCACAACCCTCCGCGCTTCTTCGGCAGAAATGG
>JAOUKO010000291.1 GCA_029882525.1 Candidatus Aminicenantota bacterium
GCCCCAGCGAACAGTCAACAACAGTTCACATCATAAAAGTCGAGCTTCGCATCATAAGG
Organism: Candidatus Aminicenantota bacterium; assembly: GCA_029882525.1. Classification (GTDB taxonomy): domain Bacteria; phylum Acidobacteriota; class Aminicenantia; order Aminicenantales; family Aminicenantaceae; genus SOIA01. The sequence goes on from JAOUKO010000291.1 coordinate 60, forward strand.
GTTGAGCTTCGGTAACTTCGAAAATCAATACAAGGACAGCAAAAAAAGGGTTTATACCAAAAAAAGACAAGGAATCAGCGAAAAGATTACTGAAGTTATGGAAGCCTGACCCCAATTTTTTTTCGAGCGGGAAATTGGGGGCTGTCCCCAATTTTAGGAGCGGGGGTGGCTTTTTTTGTAGACGTCGAGGAGCTGTTTCAGGTCAAGGTGAGTGTACTTCTGAGTTGTGGCCAGGCTCTCGTGCCCCAGAAGCTCCTGGATCACTCTCAGGTCCGCTCCCCGGCTCAGGAGGTGGGAGGCGAATGAATGCCGGAGGGAATGAGGGCTGATCTTCCGCTGAATGGCGGTGATGCGGATGTATTTATCGACGATCCTCTCCACAGAGCGGGAGGTGAGCCTTTCCCCCCGGTAATTCAAAAACAGCGCCGCCTCATCCACCTCACCCTTGTGGAGCTCGCGCCTGGCCCGGATGTATGAGGCCAGGCTGTCCTCAGCCTTCCTCCCGAACGGAACAAGCCTTTCTTTTTTGCCTTTCCCCCGTATCCGGATCAGCCTCTCGGTGAAATCCACATCCTCAATGTTGATCCCCACCAGCTCGCCCACCCTGATCCCCGTGGCATACAGAAGCTCCAGCACGCACTTGTCTCTGAGATCCAGGGGCTGGGGCGAATCGGGTATATCCAGGAATTCAGCCATCTCGTCCTCAGAGAGAAAAGACGGTACGTGCTTCTCCTGCTTGGGAGTGGTGACCACCTTGGCCGGGTTGTCCTCCAGCCACTTCATCTTTATGCAGAACTGGAAAAAAGTGCGGATGGAGGCCAGCTTGCGGGCGATAGTCGATTTCTTGTTTTTCTTCTCCTGGAGAACGGCCAAAAATCCACGAAGGACGATGTTGTCGACCTCCTTCAGCTTCACATTTCTTTCCTCAAGGAAGCCGGCGAGCTGGAGCAGGTCTCTCCTGTAGCTTGAAATCGTATGGGGGGAGGCGTTTTTCTCGTGCTTGAGGGAGGTGAGAAACTGGCTGAGTTCTTTTCTCATATTCACCGCTCCGATCGAGCGCTCAAAGGAAGCGCTTCAGCCTCTATCCCTATTCTATCTCTTTACAGGCCCCTGTTCCACTCTCCGGGCTCATAAATCCCCGTCTTCCTCCGGAGACCCAGCCTTTTTCTCCCAGATCTTTTTCCGCTCCACTGTCTCCTTATAGCCGCATTCCTCGCTGCTGCAGTAAAGATACGGGTCTCCCTTTATGAGGTTTTTGCGGAGGATGAATTTCCGGCCGCATTCCGGGCAGGGCTGCGGGATGGGCTCATCCCAGGTGGCGAAGTCACACTTCGGATAACTGCTGCAGCCGAAGAAAATCTTGCCCCTCCTGGTCTTTCTCCTGACGATGGTCCCGCCGCAATCCTTGGGGCAAGCTATTCCCGTATCCTTTTTCTCCGTCTTCACGTATTTGCACTGGGGATAGTTCGAGCAGGCGACAAAAGCGCCGTATCTTCCTTTCCTCAAAACAAGCTGCGAGCCGCACTGGGGGCAGGTCTCCTCCAGAGGAGTCGCCTCTTTCCTGACCAGGCTTTCCTTGTATGTGCAGTCCGGGTAGCCGGAGCAGGCTTTGAACCGGCCGTAGCGGCCCTCTTTGATGACAAGCTGACGGCCGCACTCGGGGCAGACATCCTCAAGGGGAATGCCCTCCTCCTTCACTCCCTTGACCTGCATGGCTTGCTGGAGGTCCTTATCCAGATACGAATAATAGGTCTTTAAATAATCCAGCCAGCTCAGCTCTCTCTCACTGATGCGGTCCAGCTCCTCCTCCAGCCTCGCCGTGAACTTGAACTCCATCAGGTCCGGAAAGTTCTGGATCAGAAAGTCAGTCACGAATATTCCCAGGTCGGTGGGGATGAACTTCCCCTTATCCTTGACCACATAGACCCGATTCTGGAGGGTGGAGATGATCGGAGCATAGGTGCTGGGACGTCCGATACCCCGGGCCTCCAGCTCCTTGACCAGGCTTCCCTCTGTATAGCGGGGCGGAGCCTGGGTGAAATTCTGCTTGGATTCGAGGTCGATCAGCTTCAGCTCTTCACCGATTTCAGCCTTCGGCAAGATCTTATCGTCTTTTTTCAGGCCCGGATAAAGGGTCAAAAACCCGTCAAACTTGATGACTTCTCCCTTGGCCTGGAACCGGTATTTCCCGGCCTTGATGCCAAACTCCGTCTCCTCGACCAGGGCAGAGTTCATCTGCGAGGCGATAAACCGGTTCCAGATCAACCGGTAGAGGTTGTACTCGTCATTTTTCAGGTAGGGTTTGACCGCCTCCGGGGGGAGCGAAAACGTGGTGGGACGGATGGCCTCATGGGCATCCTGAGCTTTTCTCTTGTTCTTGTAGATGCGCGGCTTGCCCGCCAGATAGCCTCTGGCATAGTTCTCCGTGATGAACCTTCGGGCGCCGGCTACAGCCTCATTGGAGACCCGGACAGAATCCGTCCTCATGTAGGTGATGAGGCCCACCAGCCCCTGCTCACCGATCTCCATGCCTTCATACAGCCTCTGAGCGACCGACATCGTCTTTCGCACCGGATAACCGTGGAGACGGAACCCGTCCTGCTGGAGGGTGCTGGTGATGTAGGGCGGAGCGGGATTTCTCTTTTTCTCTTTGACCTTCACATCCTCCAGGATAAACGGAACCTGCCGGAGCTCGGCGACGATATTCCCGGCTTTTTTGCCGTCTTTGACCTTTGCCTTTTTGCCGTCGATCTTCACCAGGTTCGCTTTAAACCGAGGCGGGTTTGAGGCCTCAAGCTCGGCAATGACGGTCCAGTACTCTTCGGGTACGAAATCCTTGATCTCTTTCTCCCGCTCACAGATCAGCCGCATGGCGATGGACTGCACCCGGCCCGCGCTCAAACCTCTGCCGATCTTCTTCCACAACAGCGGGCTGATCAGGTATCCCACCAACCTGTCCAGAAGCCTTCGTGTCTGCTGGGCTTCGATCTTTCCCTGGTCAATCTGGCCCAGGTGGCTGAACGCGTCGCCGACCGCCCCTTTGGTGATCTCGTGGAAAAGGACCCGGTAAATGTTCGGGTTGTATTTTCCGAGCAGGCTGTTCAAATGCCAGCATATCGCCTCCCCCTCTCTGTCCGGGTCAGCAGCCAGCAGCACGGATTCGCACTCCTTCGCTGATCTCTGCAGCTCGACCACGATCTGCTTCCTCTCCGGGATGATCACGTACTCGGCCTCGAAATCGTGCTCGATATCGATACCCAGTTTATTCTTGGGAAGGTCACGAATATGACCCATGGACGCCTTGACCAGATAATCGGGCCCCAGGTACTTGTGCACAGTGTTCGCTTTTGCCGGGGATTCAACGATCACCAACCGCTTCGCCATCACAATCTCCTCTGAAAGAATTTCCCAGGCCTCTGGAAAATCACGCCTTTGAGCTCCAGGCCGAGCAAAACAGAGAGGGCCTCGGATACAGAAAATTCAGTCGTCTCGACCAGCTCATCGATATGGATCAGAGAATCCGGCTGGAGAAGATCGAAGACCTTCTTTTCCTGCGGGCTCAGGGACGGAAATTCCGCATGCTCTTCTTCTTTCTGAGCCAGGAGCTCTTCCTTGAGTGGAGAGGGAAGCTCTTCAGCCACGTCTTCCCAGGTTTCCACCAGCTTGGCTCCGGTCTTGATCAGCCAGTTCGCACCCTGGCTGAGGTCGGAGGTGATGTTCCCGGGAACAGCCATCACCTCTCTGTTCTGCTCCAGGGCCAGGCG
>JAOUKO010000292.1 GCA_029882525.1 Candidatus Aminicenantota bacterium
GGAGGGGGAACTGGCTTCCCCCTTCCAACGCTCGCTTGCTCTCTCGCGACTCGCTGCCTCCCCTTCTCGGACGCCATGAAGCGTCCTGCGACCAAGGGGGCATACCCCCTTGGATCCCCCGACGATCGATTCCCCGCGGCAAGCCGCGGGGCATATCATCCGATCGTCTAAGCTTATCATATTCCGGAGGGGAGTCGCACTCTCTTTTTTCGTCCTTTCTGTTCATTGGGAGGAGTGTTCCGCAGGGATAGAGGGCAAATGAGACGAAAAAAGAGAAAAATTTGGAAAAAACTCTTGACAAACAGGGTAAATAGTTATAATTTAAGCGACGCGGATACAACATTTAGTACTTAAAACCAAAAAATATACTACATATGGATATCTATTCCGTGCTTTTCTTTTTTGCTTAGAGGGAAAGGATATTCCCCGATTCCTTTTCCTTTGGATAAGGGGATAGAACAGGCAGTTCAAGCTTTGTTTATATAAACGGGAAAGGAGGCATTACATGCAGAGAGTCATCTCAAGGATCAAGAAAAGAGACGGTACAGTCGCCGATTTTGTCCAGGGTAAGATCACCAACGCCGTCTACAGAGCCATGGAATCTCACGGTCTCGTGGATAACGGCGCAGCCAAATCGGTTTCTGATATCGTGACTTTCATGCTGGAAGACAAATTCGGCGGCTACACCGTTCCCTCGGTGGAGCAGATCCAGGACATAGTGGAGATGGTCCTGATGAAACAGGGTTACCATGATGTGGCCAAATCCTATATCCTCTACCGCGAAAAACACAAAGGGATCAGGGAAGCAAAGGAGACGGGTATCAACCTGACCAGGTTGATCAAGGATTACCTCAACGATATGGATTGGAAAGTCAAGGAGAACAGCAACGAAGGCGTGGTCAGTTTTTCCGGGCTGAATGCCAGGGTTTCAGGAGAGGTTCTTTCCAATTTTGCCCTGAACCAGATTTACTCGGATAGAGTCAAGAGAGCCCACGCGGAGGGCGTTTTTCATATCCATGACCTCTCTTACCCGATAGTGGGTTACTGCGCGGGTTGGTCCATGGAGAACCTTTTGAGAAAGGGATTTGGCCATGTGCCCAATCAGGTCCACTCTTTTCCGGCCAAGCATCTTGAGACGGCGACTCTGCATATGGTGAATTTTATCGGCACCATGCAGGGAGAGTTCGCGGGCGCGCAGGCTTTCTCCAGCGTCGACACCTTCCTGGCTCCTTTTGTCAGGTCTGACAAGCTTGATTATGAAAAGGTCAAGCAGGATATCCAGAAGCTCATCTTCGGGTTGAATGTGCCTTCCCGCTGGGGATGGCAGACGCCTTTCTCCAACCTGACCTTTGACTGGACAGTCCCCGGGGACATGAAGGATAAACGCGTCATTATTGGAGGAGAGGAGCAGGATTCGACTTACGGTGACTACCAGGAAGAAATGGACATGATCAACCGCGCTTTCCTGGAGTTGATGAACGAGGGGGACCAGAAGGGGCGTGTGTTCACCTTCCCCATACCCACCTATAACCTCACCCGGGATTTTGACTGGGATTCCCCGAATGCGAAACTTCTTTTCGAGGTGACGGCCAAGTACGGAATCCCCTATTTCCAGAATTACATAGGTACGGATATGGACCCCGGTGATATCCGGGCTATGTGCTGCCGCTTGAACCTGGACCAGAGGGAGCTCCTGAAGAGACCGGGCAACATGTGGGGTCCTGGTGATTCTACGGGTTCAGTTGGGGTTGTCACCATCAACCTCAACAGGATCGGGTATGAGGCGAACAGTCGGGAGGAGTTCTTCGCTAAATTGAATAATGTCATGGTCCTGGCCAAGGAAGCCCTGGAAACCAAGAAAGAAGTCGTCAACAACATGCTGGCCAAGGGGCTCATGCCTTACACTTTGGTCTACCTCGGTCATTTTGACAACCATTTCTCCACTATCGGTCTCTGTGGAATGAACGAAGCCTGCCTGAATCTCCTGGGGAAAGGAATCGCTACTCCGGAGGGGAAGGAATTTACCATAGAAGTGCTCCAGTTCATGAGGGACACGATCAAGAAATTCCAGGAGGAGACGGGTAATCTCTATAACCTGGAGGCCACTCCGGCCGAATCCACTTCCTACCGGCTGGCAAGACTGGATAAGCAGAAATACAGCAAGATCATCACTGCCGGGACAGAGAAGTATCCCTATCTAACCAACTCCACCCAGCTCAACGTGGACGCCACCCGGGATGTCTTCGAAGCTCTGGAGCATCAGAAGGATATCCAGCCTCTCTACACGGGAGGGACCATCTTCCACACTTTCCTTCCGGAGGCCATTGACAGGGAGACCTGCAAGAAGCTGGTGCGCAAGATAGCGGAGACGAGAATTCCCTATTTCAGCATCACGCCCACCTTCAGCGTCTGCCAGAATCATGGTTATATTCAGGGCGGATTCCCGAAATGTCCGGATTGCGGCGAGGAGACAGAGGTCTACTCCCGGATCGTAGGCTATCTGAGGCCTGTCGGGACCTGGAATGACGGCAAGAGGCAGGAATTCAGGGAAAGAACTCCCTACTCGGAAATAAGATAGATGATGGATTACCTGCTTTTCACCTATCCGAACTGCAAGGACTGCGCCGATCTCAAGAAATACCTGGCTGAGACCGGGCTTGAGGCCCAGGAGTACAGCCTTGTTCAGAAGAAAAGCAAGCTCAAGATCAGGGATTTTTTGGGAATTATCAAACGTGATGATAAGGGAGCGATCATCATCCCCACCTTGGTGATTCAGGATGATACTGGGGCTGCCGCTGTGTTGAACAGCCGAAAGGAGCTGGAGGAGTGGTTGAGATCAAGGGCTTAGAAAAATTTGCGCCCAAAGACTTTGCCGGGTTCATATCTTCCACTGTGTTTCTAGGAGGATGCAATTTTCGCTGCCCTTACTGCCATAACAGGGATTTGGTCCTGAACCCAGAGAAGCTTCCCACCTTTCCTCTCGATTTTTTCCTCGACTACCTGGAGTCGAGAAAAGACTGGCTGGAGGGAATCTGTGTTACAGGGGGGGAGCCGCTGATCCACGATGATTTAGAGGCTTTCCTGGCTTTGCTGAAAGAACGCGATCTTTTGGTAAAGATAGACACCAACGGGTCTTTTCCTTCCAGGCTGGAGCAGCTCATCCAGAAGAAGCTCGTGGACCAGATCGCCATGGATGTCAAAGCTCCTTTGGAGCGTTACCAGGAAGTCACCGGCTCAAATGTCAGAGGAGAGACTATCCTCAGAAGCATCGATATCATAAAAAATTCGAGGCTGAAATACGTCTTTCGCTCCACCGTTGTTCCGGGGCTGGTGGGAGCGGATGATATTGAAAAAATCAGCCAGATGCTCAACGGCGCCGATGTTTTTCAGATTCAGCAATTCGTTCCCACGACGACTCTCGATGGCCATTACCTCCAGAAAAAACCTTACCCGAAAGAAGAGATCCTGGAGTTCGTCAAGATCGCTGATGCCTATTTCCCTGAGGTCAGGGTGGAGGGTGTCTAATCGATGGAACTCAAGGTGAAGAGAATTCACCCGGACGCCAGGCTTCCCCTCTATCAACATCAAGGCGATGCGGGCCTGGACCTTTTCTCTTCTGTGGATGACGTAGTGAGAGCCGGGGAGGTCAAGCCCATTCCCACCGGGATCAAAGTGGCTGTGCCTGAGGGTCATGTGGCTCTTGTCTGGGATAAGAGCGGAATCTCCCTGAAGGGAATCCACCGGCTGGCAGGAGTGGTCGATTCCGGATACAGAGGTGAAGTTCGGGTCGTGCTGGTCAATCTCGGGACTGAACCC
>JAOUKO010000293.1 GCA_029882525.1 Candidatus Aminicenantota bacterium
AAGAAGCGACCTTTCAGGTTTAGCCTTCACGAACCGTCAACCGAGGGAAGCCGATGAAATCGGCCGCCGAGTATGTTTGAGAAAGCTCAGGCCAGTGGATTCCGAAAACACGCAGCTTTTGCCCCAGCGAGCCAAAAGCTGCTCGGTTTCAGGCTTCACTCTCCTCCCCTCTTCGGTGAGGAACCGTGCCCGCTCAGCCTTCAAACGGTTTTCTCCCCCCACTGCCCTTCGCTTATTCGCTAAGGAGGGACGGTGAGGGAATGGCGTTAAAAATCTGAAGGGAGCGATGCCATTTCCGTGTATTTTAGTCACTGAATTACCCATACAAAATGGAAGAGAACCGATAAAAAAAATAATGGAGATTTAGGATGAGACAGAGTGGGGCCCAATCCAAAGCAATGACCATCATAAAGACAGTGGTGACGGTCCTCTTTATGTTTGCCCTGTTCTTCATTCCCGCCGGAACGCTCAACTGGCCTGAGGCCTGGCTTTTTATCGTTTTTTATCTGACAGCGGTCACAGGGTTGATGATCTGGATGAAAAAGAAAGCCCCTGGCCTGCTCAAGGAACGCATGTCGAGAAAAAAAGAGGCGAAAAGCTGGGATAGGAAATTTTTGATAGCCTATTGTCTCGTCCTGATAGTTTTTCTGATAATCCCGGGCCTTGATGCTGTCCGCTTCCGCTGGTCGGAAGTCCCTTTGATCCTCAAAGTTCTCGGATTCATCGGCTATATTCCTGGCCTGGGCTTTGCGTTCTGGGCGATGAAGGAAAACGCCTATGCCTCGGATGTGGTCCGGATTCAGGAAGACCGCGGACACACGGTGTGCACCACAGGTCCCTATAGACACGTCCGGCATCCCATGTACGTGGGAGTCATCCTCTTTCTGTTCTGCTTTCCTCTCTCCCTCGGCTCGCTCTACACATTCATCCCCTCCTCTATAATCATCATTCTCTTCATCATCCGCACCTCACTCGAGGACAGAGCACTACAGGAAGAGCTTCCTGGTTACAAAGAATACAGCCAGAAGGTCCGTTATCGATTACTGCCCGGAGTGTGGTAATCAGATCATTCATACCGGAGCGATTCAGCTGGATTGGCAGTGGCGGCTTTCAAGGTCCGGGTAGAAACGGCCAGAAGCGCTGTAAACAGAGAAACGAACACGGCAAGAATATAAGTTCCGGCGCTGATGTTGGTGAAAAACACCAATCCGGTCTGAAGAACCTTCTGCCAGCCGTAATAAACGAGCCCCAGGGAAATGACATTCGCGATAGCCACCAGGATCAAGAATTCCCTAGTCATTTTCCACATGATGTTCATCGATGAGGCACCCAGCGCCTTTCTGATCCCGATCTCTTTTGTCCTCCGCTCCACCAGATAGGTGGCCAAACCCAACAGGCCAAGGCTGGAAAACAGCACGGCCGTCAATCCGATCATGCTCAAGAAATTCGCGATTTTGGCCAGGAGGCCAAATACATTCTCGGAATACTCTGCCAAGGTCATGCACTCAAAAGGAACATCCGGCGTCAAAGCCAGCCACTGCGACTTTATGAATTCACGCAGATCAGAAAACCTGTCTGAAGAAGAAAATTTCACCAGCATGACATTCAGGTTTTCCTGGTCCAGATACAAAACCGCAGGAGGAATTTCGAACCCGATATCCGCGAACAGAAAATCCTTGACGACACCGATGACTGTTCCGGTCTGGTCTCCGACAGTTAACTGCTTCCCGAGGGAGTTCTCCCACCCTAGTTTCTGGACAGCCGTCTCACTGAGAACGAAATTGCGCTTGTCCGGAAAATCCCGTGAGAAGCTCCTTCCTTCTTTGACCTGCATCTCGAGAGCTTCGATAAAACCGTAATCCACGCCGTACGCCTGCATGTTGAACGCCTCATCCTCGGGCACATCCGGGAGCCGCACCGGCTGCTCATCTTCCCAGACAAGGGGCAGGTTTCCAGCCGCAGAAACCTGGACAACATCCGGATGGCGGGATATCTCCGTTTTTAAGACCTCAAGTTTGTTGCGGGCTTCTTCTCCCAATTGCACGACTGCTACCCTTTCCCGGTTATAGCCCATATCGGCCTCCCATAAACGCCCGAATTGGTTCTTCAATATACCGGCACTGGCAATAAAGATGACGGAAAATGCGAACTGGAATACGATCATGACTTTGCTGCCGCGCTTCTTTTTCCTCCCGGGTATGAAGCGCTCCTTCAGGACCTCAAGCGGCTGAAAACTGGAAAGAAAGAAGGCAGGATACAAACCAGAAAAAATCCCGGTGAGGATTGCAGCCACAACCAGATATTTTAAAAGAAAGGGGTAGTTCAAGATGGAGTTTGAGACTTGCGGAATGAATGATATCAATGCAAAATTCCCCATATAAGCGTAGAAAATCGGATGGATAAGCTCGTAGAGAATAATGGCGGCTGGTATGGCCATAAAGGATAACAACAGGGATTCTCCTAAAAACTGGACTATCAACTGGGACCGCCTGGCTCCGACCACTTTGCGCAGTCCGATCTCTTTTGTCCGGTGCATGTACCTTACGGTCGAAAGGTTGATGAAATTGATGCTGACGATAACCAGCAGCAGAACGCCGATGGAAAGGGTGACAAACACGCTGACAGGGCTGCTGGCCACCAAAGATGTGATGTGACTGGATTTCAGCCGGAAATCGAGAAACGGAAAAAGATACATCCTCTGTGGCGATTCCGGGTAACCTTCAAAATACTTCGCCAGAAAAGCAGGGAATCTTTCCTCAAAGCGATGCCGGTCAAATCCATCAGGAACAAGCAAAAAGGCAGCCGTGCGGCTGGTCGTCCAGTCATCCAGAATGCCGGAGACAGCCCTGATGGTCTCCATAGACAGCAGGAAGTCGAAGCGGATGGATGAAGTTCGGGTAATATTCCGGGTGACCCCTTTCACTTTAACATTTATGCCTTTTTCAAGCGTCAACACTTTGCCCATCGGGTCTTCGTCTCCAAAATACTTTATTGCCGCGGCTTCTGACAGGACTATCGAATACGGCTCTGAGAGTGCGACTTCCGGATTCCCTGCGGCCATTTTAAAGCTGAACATGGACAAAAAAGCGGGATCGACGAATAAAATATCGGTTTCAAAAAAGCTTTCATCCCCACGTTTAAAAGTCATCCTCCCGCCCGGATAAACCCTAACCACATCCTCGATCTCAGGAAATTCAAGGCGCAAGGCCTCTGCTATGGGTCCGGGTGTAAAAGCGAGATGTACTTCCTCTTTATTTTCCGATTGAACGACCTGGACAACGCTGTATATCCTGTCTGCGTTTTCATGAAATTTATCAGCATTGAGTTTCACGCCCGCCACCAGGGCAAACAGGGCAAAACCGGCCATTCCCACGGCCATTCCCGCGATGTTTATCAAGGAAAAAGCCTTCTGTTTTTTCAGGTTTCTTAAGGCAATCAAAAAGTAACTTTTAAACATGATCGATCTCCTGTTGTTTTCTCACCAGCATGAACTTGGCGAATCTCCCCTGAATCTTCCCTGCGGACTTGGCCAGATGGAGAATCAGAGGCAGCATGATAATCCCGGCCGCAGAGATCAAGGGGATGGACCACACCGGAGGATAAACCTCCTGGCTGAAAGTGATCAAAGGACGGTCAAGACCCCAATACCACAGGGGATAGAGAAAACACTTTAAGGAAAAAGAGGTTATGCCGGCTGTGATGACAAAATAAAGAAGGCCAAGGGGAAAACGCAGGATCATGTAAGCCAGAGCCTTCCAGGTGTGTGAATCGGCAATCAATGCTTTGAATTTTT
>JAOUKO010000294.1 GCA_029882525.1 Candidatus Aminicenantota bacterium
GCCCCCAGGCCCGCTCAATAAAGGATGTCACACAAATGATTGCGTTAATATGAGTTGAGAAGTGCGGCACCGGTTCCTCTCCATCCGAAGCCCATGATGGAGGGTGGGAGGGTCTCGGCTTGGATGAGGGGGAACCGGCGCCGTGACAGACTCCACCTTCATGATCAACTGTCACAGAAATAGAGATTCTTAGTTCTGTTTACAGTCCATTGACATTTCTGATCTAATGAATGAGAATCTTGAGCGGAGGACGAAAATCCTTATACAGGAAGGAGGTTTTGATGGACAGACGCGACTTCTTTAAAACGATGCTGGCCACACCGCTACTGACGCCGTTGATACTCGCTTCAAGAAAGAGTAAAAACGACCTCGAACTCTATCTCATCGCTGAAGAGCCGCAAAAGCTCATCCCCATTCTTCTTGAAGAGGTTCAGAAATATTCCTTATCCGATGGCCACAAATTCTGCTTCCTCAATCCTCACCCTCAAGAAAAGGCTCTGAAAGAATGCCTCCTTGGAAGAGCTTGGGCAATTGCCGAGGAGCCGGCAAAGGCAAGCCTCGCCCTCTCCTTCAGCCATCTCCAGAGCAAAGCCCTCCCCTCCTTTACTCTGGTCAAGGAGGGAAGAATCTGGGATATAAGAACTCGCAAGCTCCTCTCTCTCTGGCAAGAAATGAACAGAATTCCCAGCCCTTCATCCTGTCTAACGATTGCTACTTTCAAGTCCAGGCTAACGGACTTTTTGACTGGAAAATATGTCACTGTCTATAACCATGGACAGCAACCTGAAACGTTATCTCTTGGAAAAAACCTCACAAAATCTTTTCAGGCCAGAGGAGGCCGGATCACCGTCCAAGTCAGGGATGGAAAGGCCTGGATATCAGATTCCCCGTGCCGCCATAAAATCTGCCTCTATTCCCCTCCGGTATCCCTGGCGGGCGAACGGACCATCTGCGCTCCCAATAATTTCCTTCTAACAGTAGAGAGGCATCGCTCAATCGACACGGTCATTGGCTAAAAAATTCATTCCTCTCCTGCTCACCTGCTCTCTTCTATTTCCGAACTGTGGTGCCAGAGAGAAATGGCAGACCTCCACTCTTCTTGTTTTTGACACCTTATGTGAGATAAAGGTTTTTTGCGCCTCTTCCACTTTCCGGGCGGCTCAGGAAGAAGTCGAAGGCATCTTCTCTGAGATCGAATCCCTCTTCTCACCTGAGGCAGAGGAATATACTTCCCCGATGGTTTTAGAACTTTACAAAAAGGCTCTTCAGGTCTACCACGACTCGGACGGATGTTTTGATATCACGGTTGGTCCTTTGTCCCGTTTATGGGGATTTCTAAGCAAATCTTATCATATCCCTTCTTCAAGTCAGATAGAATCAGCCTTGAAAATAACCGGGATGGAAAAGCTCAAAGTCGAAGATGGAACTCTCATCCTCCTTCCCGGGATGAAGCTGGATTGGGGAGCGATCGCCAAAGGCTTCGCCATAGACCTGGCTTCTCAGGCCTTGATAGAGATGGGAATATCAAGCGGATTCTTGAATGCGGGTGGCGACCTTTACTGCTGGGGAAAGAATCCGGATAATCAGGACTGGAACATCGGCATCAAACATCCGCGAGAGAGAGGCTATTTTGGCATCCTCTCCATCTCCCAGCTCGGAGCCGCGACCACCGGCGATTACCAGCGTTACTTCATCAGGGATGGCACTCGCTACCACCATGTCTTCGATCCGCGCAACGGCTATCCGGCCAGTGGCAGACAGAGCGTGACCGTCTGCGGCCCGGAAACCCTCCTTTGCGACGCTCTGTCCACTGCTATCTTCGTCGCCAAGGAGCCTGAAAAGATTATGGAAAAATACCCGAATTACGGGGCGATCATCGTCGATTCGGATGGGAATCTCTCGTTTATCGGGAAGGCTTCCCCATTTCGCTCGGTTGATTGAACGCTTTCCTTCCATAGTAAAACGAGCAAAACAGTTATATCCTGTTTTGATCTCGTTACAGATTTCAGGCCTAAAATGAAGATTCGGTACGATTTTTAGAAAAAAGGGGCCAGGCCCCTTTTCTAATGAAAAAAAAGACTATTTCCTCCGTTGAGATGCTTCAGGTGAGATGCTTCAGGTTACTGCCTAAAAAAATCAGAGAAATTATATTCTAGGAAAACATCCTTTTGACTCTATTGTAGACCTCGTTCCATTTATCCTGGTCGACTGGATGAAAGTCCTTTAAGGGAAAAGAACGGACGACCACTCTCCTCCCTTCTTCGATCCCGCTCAGGATCTTTTTGGCGATAGCCTGGACCATGATATTACCGGCCGCAGTGGCTTCGACAGGACCTGCGATCACAGGGAGCCCTGTAGCGTTGGCCGTGAACTGATTGAGAAGCTCATTCCGGGAGCCACCTCCAACGATATGGAGCACTTCGACAGCCTCCGGAATCATTGCGTTAATCCTTTCTATGATGAACCGGTACTTCAAGGCCAGGCTCTCCAGGATACAGCGGACAAATTCGCCCTTTTTCTCCGGAAAAGACTGGCCTGTCCTCTGGCAGAATCCAACGATGGCTGCGGGCATATCAGGCGGATTCAAAAACGCCTGGTCATCAGGGTCGACAATGCATTTGAATTCCTGCGCTTCCTGAGCCAGGCTCTCCAGCTCATCATAGCCCAGAGAATCTCCCTGCTTCTGCCAGCTCTTCAGACATCTCTGAATAAGCCATAAGCCCATGGTGTTGCGTAAAAATCGTATTGTCCCGCCCACACCGCCTTCGTTGGTGAAATTATTCTTCAGGGAGTCTTCAGTTATAACTGGGGCATCTATCTCGACTCCGAGAAGAGACCAGGTTCCGGAGCTCAAGTAGGCCCAGTTAGAAGACCGAGCGGGAACGGCAGCCACGGCACTGGCTGTATCATGACAAGCCGGGGCAATCACATCCACAGGCAGAATCCCTGTATCTTCAGCGATTGCGGGCAGGAGGCGGCCAATTGATGTGCCTGGCTGCACTACGGGAGCCATGATATTAAAAGGCAGCCCGAGCTTTTCAAAGATCTCAGGCTCCCAACTGTTATTTTTTGCATTCAAAAGCTGGGAAGTTGAGGCGATGGTGTATTCCGAGCACTTCTGACCTGTCAGCAGGAAGTTAAACAAGTCAGGCATGAAGAGCAGGGTCTCACACTGCTCCAAAAAGGGACTTCCCGACTCGACCATACTCAAGAGCTGGAACACCGAATTGAACTGCATGAATTGGATACCGGTGCAGGAATACATTTTCTCCCTGGGCATCATCTGGAATGCCTTCTCCATCATTCCCTGGGTCCGCGGATCACGGTATGCATAGGGATGGCCCAGGATCTGATTGTTCCTGCCGACCAGGCCAAAATCCACCCCCCAGGTATCCACGCCCAGGCCGAGGAGTTCTCGATAGCCGCGCTCGACTGCAGAGCGCAGTCCCTTTTTCAGCTCCGCCAAGAGGTAGGTCATATCCCAATGGATATGCCCCGAAACGTTTATTTGCTTATTGGGGAATCGATGGAGCTCTTCCAGACGGATCTTTTTCCCCTCAAGGCTTCCCAGAATGGCTCTTCCGCTTTCGGCTCCAAAGTCAAAAGCGATAAATCTCTCTATGGACATGATGATTTGATTTTATAAAGGGGACAATCCCTATCTTCCTTATAAAATGACTGAATGGGACAGTCCCCAAATCAGTCTCCTTTTTATCTCAATGTTTAACAGATTTCTTGCTTTTCTTGCTGCTCGCTTCCAGGTTATCCTTGCTC
>JAOUKO010000295.1 GCA_029882525.1 Candidatus Aminicenantota bacterium
GGAAAAAGGAGACCAGATTATCAAGGCAGCTGATCACCTCATGGCAGAAGCCATTCGTGAAGTGGCTTCCCTCTACAAAGACGGAATCCTTGCCAAGCCGGAAAGCTACGCCTATCCTTTCCCTGACCTCCTGACCTTTCAGGATGCGCCCACTCCAATAGAGCAGAGACTGCATGTCATGTTCCTCGAGCATCGGATGAGGACTTTTCAGGGGACATTCCATGCCAATCCAGATTACGCCTGGTGGTATGGTTACAGTGAAATGCTTATGGACCTGGCTGAAATCAAGGAGAGGGCTGCAGATTTGCGCCTTAAACACGGAAAAAAATAGGCGTACAGCGAAGCAATAGAACAAAGAAATCGTTATAAAAAATAAGGACAGGAGTTGCGAAAATCTAAATAAGGACAGAGATCAAGAGCAGAAAAGCCGAATCATTCGAGGCAAGAATCGCTTGCTCGGATTTTCTCAAATCTGCCTGATTCAATTTTATCGATAAACGGAATGAATCGAAATGAAATCTTTTATTGAATTTTTCTCATCGGTCAAGCTGGCCATCGTCCTCTTGATCATCATCACTGTCTCCTCTACGCTGGGCACGTTTATTCCCCAGATGAGGAGCCCGGAGGAGTACGTGGCCCGCTACGGCCAGCTGGGCAATCTCCTCAACGGGCTTCAACTGACCAGGCTCTATAAATCCTGGTGGTTCGTTTTCCTGCTCTTCCTTTTTGCCCTGAACATCATCGTCTGCACCCTCAAACGGCTTTCTCCCAAGCTCAAAAAAGCATTCAAACCCCGTATTGCCATCGAAGAAAAAGAGGCTGCAGTGTTGAAAATTAAAGAAAAGCTGAAGAACAGCCTCAGCCTGGCTGTGACCAAGGAAGGACTAAAAAAGGAGCTCTCCTCCAGGCATTACCGCTTACGAGAGACAGAGAAGGAGAACAAAACCTTCCTTCTTGCCCGGAAAAGGATTCTGGGATGGTTCGGGGCGGATATCGTTCATCTCGGGCTGCTGACAATCATCGCCGGAGGAATTATCAGCGGAATAGGAGGGTTCAGGAGGAGTCTCACCTTCTCTGAAGGAAGCCTCCTCGATGTCCCAAGAGCCGAGTTTAAGCTCAGGCTTGAAAAATTCGAGACAGAATTCTACCCGAATGGTGCAGTTAAAGATTGGAAGAGTACACTGACCGTACTTGAAAAAGACAATCCGGTATTGAAAAAGGTTGTTGAGGTTAATCATCCGCTCTCGTACAAAGGCTTTGTTTTTTATCAAAGCGGTTATGGCTGGAACTGGACCAATCCCTCCGTTGAGATATGGGTCAAGAAAAAGGATGACCCGTCCTTCCTGAAAAAAACAGAATTGAAATTAAGGCAAAGAGTCAGGCTCGAAGGTGAGGATATCGATGTTGCAGTGCTCCAGTTTATCCCTGACTTTGTCATCGGCGAAAAAGGGCAGATCACGACCCGCTCTCTCGAACCGAATAATCCCGCAGCTTTCATTGAAGGATGGCAGGCAGAAGAAAAAATATTCTCAGGATGGATATTTGCCAGATTTCCAGACTTCGACCGGATTCACTCCGAAAAAGAGACAGACCTGGCTTTTGAACTTAAGAACTTCAAAGCTGGCCAGTACTCCGTGATTCAAGCGTCCCGAGATCCAGGAGTCAACTTTATCTGGGTCGGTTGCACCTTGACCATGGTCGGGCTGTTTTTCGCTTTCTACTGGCCCACCCGGGAAATCAAAGCGGTCCTGGAAGAAGCGCAGAATAAGACCGGCATCACCCTCGGCGGTCTCGCTACAAAGAGCAGGGATGCCTTCAGGAGCGAATTTGAGAAAATCACCACTTCCTTAAGGAGACTCAAGTGAACGAATCGACATTCTTTCTTATAACGTTTATCCTCTACATCTTTTCCGCGTTCTTCTATTTCTCTTTCCTTTTTTCCAAGAAGGAAAACCTGGCCAGAATCGGCTTTAATCTCGCTTTTGCCGGCCTTATCATCCACACTCTCGCCCTCATCTGGAGAACCGTTGAGAGCGGGCACGCACCCTTCACCAACATGTATGAGTCCCTCTCTTTCCTTTCCTGGGCTTCCATCCTGGCTTATGTCCTTATCGAGTGGAAGTTCAAGATCAGAAAGGCCGGTCCTTATTTCCTGCTGATCGTCATCGCTCTGATGGCCTTGGCTTCTTCGCCGCTGATGCCCAAGGAAGCCAATCCCCTGATGCCGGCTCTCCAGAGCTACTGGCTGTGGCTACATGTCTCCGTGACTCTCCTGGGCGAGGCTTTTTTCGCTTTCGCCTTCATTACCAGCATCATGTACCTGGTGGCTGACTCGAATGAGAAAAAGGGCAGCGCAAAAAAATCCGGCCTCACAGCCGAGAAACTCGATTCCATCAGCTACAGGTGCATCTCCATCGGCTTTCCCCTCTTCACGCTGGGAGGGCTGGTCTTCGGCATGATCTGGGCTTACAAGGCCTGGGGAAGCTACTGGAGCTGGGACCCGAAAGAGACGTGGAGTTTGATCACCTGGTTCGTGTTTGCTCTCTATCTTCATACCCGAATCGTCATGGGCTGGAAGGGCCGCCGTTCTGCTTCCATTGCTATCATCGGCTTTCTGGCTGCCATTTTCACTTACTTTGGCGTGAATTATATCCTCGCCGGCTTGCACAGCTATGCCTGAAAAGAAGCCCTCGGTCCGATAAAACTTGAATATATGATATAAGGCTGTTACAAGCAGACCTGTCAATCTAATAAAAAGGTTTTGAGGCTCACGATTGGCCAGGGCTGACCTTGACCAGAGCTGGGAAGATCGAGCCATACGGACTTGGTGAAGAGATGAAGAAAAGACCCACGGATACAAGGAAGAAAAAGAAGAAAAAAAGAATAATCATCCTGGCCAGCGCCGGATGTGCTCTTATTCTTTTATTATTAGGCTCGATCGAAGTCACCTCTCACTCAAAATTCTGTTCCACCTGCCACTACATGAAACCCTTTTACAGAAGCTGGGAGACATCTTCCCATAAGGATGTGGAATGCAGCACCTGTCATTACCCCCCGGGCTTGAGGTCAAAGCTGAGGGCAAAAGTCGAAGGACTGATGCAGGTGGGAAGGTACTGGACCAAGCTCTACCTGAAGTCCAAGCCATGGGCTGAAATTCCTGATGAAGCCTGTCTCCGCGAAGGCTGCCACGACAAGAGACTCCTGGAAGGGCGGGTGAATTTTTCGAAAATCGTGTTTGACCACAAAATTCACTTTACAGACTTGAAAAGAGGTAAGAGCCTTCGCTGCACGAGCTGTCATTCCCAGATCGTCCAGGGAGATCACATCACCGTGACCAACAGCACATGTTTTATCTGTCACTTCAAGGAGAGCGAGCATTACCCGCAGATCAGCGAGTGTTCCCACTGTCACAGCCAAGAAAGTCTTACCTCAGAAAATACTTCAAGATACAACCATTCACTTGTTTTTGAAAACAAATTCAAATGCGACAAGTGCCACAGCCACACCATCGTCGGAGACGGAGAAGTCCCCCGGGAAAACTGTTTCAAATGTCACTGGAAAACTGACAGGTTGGAAAAATTCGACGATACTGACCTCATGCATTCCACCCATATTTATTCTCACAAAATTGAATGCAACCAGTGCCATCTCGAGATCCAGCACAAGATCGTGAAAGACATTGAGGCCCTGGCAGATTGCCGGACGTGTCATACGGATTACCATAAAGCCCAGAAAATCCTTTTCACCGGTGAAGGGGGGAA
>JAOUKO010000051.1 GCA_029882525.1 Candidatus Aminicenantota bacterium
GCTCGTTCCGTCAGCAGGTGTAACTCAGGTTAGGCCAGAAGATCGATGTCCAGATTATATACTAAATTCACGAATGAACTATATACTATATTTATAAATAATACTCAATAGATAATTACTATAGAATAAATAAATATTATGCAATAAATAGATATTATGGGCAAGAAAAATTAACAAAAATAATAAGAATATCAGGTCGGTGGCTAAGGGAGTCAAGTTGGCTGTGAGGATTACGAGAAACAGAGGAGGAGGTTGACAGGATTAAAAATATTAAGGAAGAAACAGGATATTTTAGCTTTAATGAAATTTATTCAAATTGTTTTGATAGCTTTACATACAAAGATATCACGGTGTGCAGTGATACCGGGCCGGATTAATTATTCTTGGACTTGCTCTTTGCTTTGATTTTGGTGTTTTTCCTGTTGGAAATCTCGATGAGGTCCTGGAGGGTGATATTTCCAAAATAATCCTTCAAGAGATCACTGGCTTTTTTCCAGACCTCATAGGTTGCACAGATCCCCATGCGGCTACAGAAGTCGCTGTCCTCCACACATTCCACCAGACAGCATGATCCTTCCAGGGCATGAAGGATTTCACTCAATTTGATCTTGGAGGGATGCCGGGCTAAGGTGTAACCGCCGCCTGCTCCCCTGATGCTTTTGACGAGCCTGTTGATCTTGAGAGGGATGACGATTTGCTCCAGATAGCGAATAGAGATTTCTTCCTCATCGGATACGCTCTTGAGTATGACCGCTTCATTTCCGTTTTTGTAGTGATGGGCAAGGTTGAGCATTAAGCGTGCCCCGTACCTTCCTTTTGTGGAAAGCCTTATCATGATTCCTCCTCGTAAGCCATATATTATAATATTAAGACATGATGGTAGCTAATTTTTCCACTTATTTTAACATAAATATATAGAAATTATAAGAATTAATCAAGTCTTTTTTTTTGAGTAAGTTATGAAAATCTAAGCTATGAAAATATGCGTTTGAGAGCCTCCTGAGGCAGATGAATCGAGCACTGTTCCCATCTGTGTAAGGAAATCCTTACGTTTTTTAGAATATTTTGTTAGAATTTTTAACATGAAGAGGATATCCTGGATACTCATTCTCCTTTTCCTGATAGGAGGGATAAGCTTGACGGGAATGGATACGAAAGAAAAGAGAAGGATTCTGGAAGAGCTATTGCCTCACGAAGTCCATGGCTGGGAGGCAAAAGGGAAGGACGAACTTTATAACCCGCAGACTATCTTTAATTACATCGATGGAGCAGGGGAGGTCTACCGTTCCTATAGTTTCACATTTTTACTGGCGAGACGCTATTCAAAGGAAAACCAGCCTGACATTGTGGCAGATGTGTTCGAGATGTCATCCTCCCGGGATGCCTACGGAGTTTTTACCCACGACCTCGAAGGCGAGGATGCTGGAGTCGGCAGAGGGTCGACGTATAAAGGAGGGCTTCTTTCTTTCTGGAAGGACCGTTTCTTCGTTTCCCTCTATGCGGAAGAGGAGACAGAGGAAACCAAGAAGGCTCTGTTTCTCCTGGGAGAAAAAGTGGCTTCTTCCATCCAGAGCGAGGGGGAGATGCCTGATATCGTGGCTCTTCTCCCCCAGGAAGACCTTGTCGAGAAAAGCGTCCATTATTTTCACAACCATTTGATCCTGAATTACCATTTTTATGTATCTGATGAGAATATCCTTCTTCTTGACCAGGAGACAGAAGCTGCTCTCGGCACTTACCGGGAGAAGAACGAGAAAAGCCATCTTCTTGTGGTCCGCTACCCTGAGGAGGCAATGGCTTCCCAGGCTTTTAAGAGCTTCACCGGTGCCTACATGCCCGATGCAAAGGAGGTCGGTCTGGTCCAAACAGAGGACATGAAGTGGACAGCGGCTGAGGTGAAGAGGAATTTTGTCATCATTGTCTTTAATGCGCCCTCGGTCCCATTCGCCAGGGATATAGTCGAGAAGGTTGTAAATATAATAGAATAGGGAATTTCGTCAGGAGACTGTTTCTTAACATAATACACCCTTCTCGAGAGACTGTTTCCGGTTGCTTCTTATACATAAAATTATCGGATGAGAAGGAGGCATGAGTGGGGAAAAAAGTCATAACCAGACGGGATTTTCTGAAGGTGGCGGCCATGACTCCTTTTACAGGGGCCTGGGCCTGCAGTCTTAAGACAAAAAAGGGAGAGGAGCCTTTCGGAAAATCCGGAGATGATGGAAAAGTCAAAGTCGTTCTTATCAGGAACGAGAATGTCCTGGTTTCTTTCAACAAACCCGATCCCGCTGTCATCCAGAGAATGCTGGATGATGCTGTCTCGACTCTTTTTGATGTGAAAGACCCTGTCGCAGCTTGGAAACAGATCATAAAGCCGTCAGATATTGTCGGCATCAAGAGCAATGTCTGGCGTCCGATTTCAACCACAAGAGAGGTTGAGCAAGCTTTGAAGCGGAGGGTCATGGATGCCGGCGTCCCCGAGGAAAACATCGGGATTGATGACAGAGGAGTGAGAAGGAATCCGATATTCCAGAATGCGACTGCGCTCATCAATGCCCGACCGGCAAGAACCCATCACTGGTCCGGGATGGGAGGGTGTATAAAGAACCCGGTCACCTTTGTCCGTTATATTCCAGATTATCACGGAGATTCCTGTTCGGACCTGGCCAGGCTTTGGACTGAGTATAATATCAAAGAGAGGACCAAGCTGAATATCCTGCTCATGCTGAATCCTCTTTTCCACGGTATCGGTCCCCATCATTTCAGCAATCAATACGTCTGGGAATATAAGGGAGTACTCGTCAGCCAGGACCCGGTAGCTGTCGATGCCATTGGGGTCCGGATCCTGGAGGCCAAGCGCCGGGAGTTCTTCGGCGATGATCGACCTCTCCAGCCTCCTGCCAAGCATATTTTTCTGGCTGACACCCGGCATGGCCTCGGAGTCAGCAGCCCTGACAAAATTCAGCTCATCAAGCTAGGTTGGAAAGAAGGAATACTGATTTAGTCTGAATAAGAAGGTAGCCTGTTGTTTATACTCAATAATTAGGTAACGCTTTTGTTAATGATCCTGAAGATAAAATTGTCATTGCGGGCGAAGCGCGGCAATCTCATCTCTGTGTCATTGCGAATTGAGTGAAGCAATCCCCTGTCTGTGTCATTGCGAATGAAATGAAGCAATCTCATAAAAAGACATGCATTTTTTTAAGAAATTAACAATCATTTTCCGAGCGAAGTGAAGGAATCCCTAAAATCCTCGTAATGATATCCTTTATAAGATTGCCACGCTCCCTGCGGTCGCTCGCAATGACAATGTAAAAACGTTTAATGCGTTTGTATTAGAAAATCAGGTCAATGGAAAAAGGGGCCAGTCTCCTTTTACCCCCTTTCTTACTGTCTTGAGCCGAAGATTTTTGTTCCGATCCTGACAATGTTGGCGCCTTCTTCCACTGCGACCTTGTAGGAGTTGGTCATCCCCATCGACAGATATTTCATCTCGACTCCGGGAAGCGCAAGGGACCTCAACTTCTCGAATGTTTTTCGTGTCTCTATGAAGTAAGGACGGGCATCCTCCGGGTCTCCGAACATGGGCCCCATGGTCATCAGCCCTTGGATTTTGATGTTTTGCAGTAGAAGAATGTCCGTGATCAGCTCTTCTGCATCCTCGGGTAAAACCCCGAATTTCTGAGGTTCCCTGCCGCTGTTGATCTCGATGAGGATGGGCATGATCCTGTTACGCTGAGCGCATCTTTTGTCAATCTCCCGGGCCAGCTCCGCTGAATCGACTGTCTCGATCATGTCGAAGATCTCGACGGCCTTTTTCACCTTATTCTTCTGGAGATGTCCGATGAAATGCCATTTCACCCTTGGACCCACGACCTGGAAGGCGGCGAGAGCCTCCTGGACGTAGTTTTCCCCGATGATTTTCACTCCTGAGTCTACAGCCTGGAGAATCTCCTCGGGAGTCCTCGCTTTGGCGGCTGCCATGAGCTCAACCCCCGGAGGCAGTTCCTCCAGGATTCTTTTGACGTTCTCTTCGATCATGGTCGGGATCCTCTGTCTTTAAACTTTTTCCAGAATAAAACCATAATCAAACCCACAAAAAAATTCAAGTGAGGTTGGGCCTGTGTTATAATGGGCTGCCTTATCAAATTTCGATTGCGGAGGGTTTATTCTATGATGGACAGGAAGAAACTCGAAGAGAGGTTCCTGGCTCACGACTTCACGGATTTCAAGTGGCTCGACCCGCAGAATATCGTGACAGCTCAGTGGGTTCGGATGAAATGCGTGTTCGGCTGCAATGAATACGGACAGACAACGACCTGCCCTCCCAATGTGCCTTCAATTTCTGAGTGTGAACGGTTTTTCCGTGAGTACAAGGAAGCCGTGGTTTTTCATTTCGAGAAGAAAGTCGATAAGCCAGAGGACCGTTTTGCCTGGACGAGAAAAATTAACCTGAGGCTCCTGAAGCTGGAGAATGAGATCTTTACCTCCGGACTTGAGAAGGCTTTCCTTCTGTTCCTGGACAGCTGCAACATCTGCAAAAAATGCGAGGGAACAAGAGAGGACTGCAAAGAACCGAAAATGGCGCGACCCACTCCGGAAGCGCTGGGTGTTGATGTCTATTCTACCGTAAGGCAGATCGGCTATCCGATCCAGGTCCTCTCTGATTATGAGCAGAAGATGAATCGCTATGCTTTTCTGCTGATTGAGTAGATATTTGTAAAGTGTATCTGAGAATGACGAGCATAAGAGAGAAGCTCGAGAAAAGGGAGGAACAGACTTTATCCTCTAAAGCGTGCTTGAGCTCGAAGTCTAAGGGGAGAGAGCGTCCGGAATCTCCCCATCCTCTGCGCACCGCCTTCCAGCGGGACCGGGACCGAATCCTCCACTGCAAGTCGTTCAGGAGGTTGAAACATAAAACCCAGGTCTTCCTCGCTCCCTTCGGCGACCACTATCGAACCCGCCTGACCCACACCCTGGAGGTCTCCCAGATCGCCCGGACCATCGCCAAAGCGCTCCAGCTGAACGAGGATCTAACCGAAGCCATCGCTCTGGGTCATGACCTGGGGCATACGCCTTTCGGGCACGCCGGAGAAGAGACCCTGGCCAAGCTTATTCCCGGAGGATTCACCCATTACGAGCAGAGCCTGCGGGTGGTAGAGAAACTCGAATATGAAGGCAAGGGGCTGAACCTGACTTACGAGGTCAGGGATGGGATTTTCAAGCATTCAAAGGGACGGGGAGATATTCTCGATGACGTCAAAAAAAACATGCCGGAGACACTGGAAGGCCAGGTGGTTCGGGTCTCGGATGTTATCGCCTACGTCAACCATGACATAGATGATGCCATAAGGGCTGAGGTCATCAAGGAAAAAGACATTCCTCCGCGTCTTGTCCGGGTTTTTGGAAAATGGTACGCCTCCCGGATAGATAGGATGGTCGAGGATGTAGTCGATGCCAGCCTGAAGGCGGGTCTGGAAAAGATAGCTTTGAGCGAGGAGATAAAGAGGGCTGTGATGGAGCTTCGCGATTTTCTGTACGAGAAAGTCTATTTCAATCCCCAATCCCGGGATGAGCTGGAAAAAACAGAGAAGATTCTTACCGAACTTTATGGATATCTACTGAAGAATCCAGAAAATTACATCAAGCCTTACCCTGAAGGGGATTCGCTGGAGAAAAGGGTCGGGGATTTCATCGCCGGGATGACAGACCGCTATGCTCTGAACCTTTTTGAACAGATTTTC
The DNA here is from genome assembly GCA_029882525.1 of Candidatus Aminicenantota bacterium. Classification (GTDB taxonomy): domain Bacteria; phylum Acidobacteriota; class Aminicenantia; order Aminicenantales; family Aminicenantaceae; genus SOIA01. Next base: position 5,745 of record JAOUKO010000051.1, read on the forward strand.
TTTCCCCGCTCCTGGCCCGGCCTTTAAAAGGGGTCAGGGCTCGACATTAGACATCTTTTATGCTTGGGTCAAGTTTGTCAGATTATTTAGTTCATAACAATATTCTAATCATACAAATCATACGAATAGCGATTCTGATAAGATCTGACTGCAAATTGTCTAATGTCGAGCCCTGACCCCATTTTATTTCTTGAGGAGGATGTCCTCAAAGAATTTCAGGGCCCTCTCGTCCCCTGTCTGTCCCAGCCAGAAGATGGCTCTCTTTCTGACCTCAGGGCTCTTGTTCGTCTTGGCGATATCGATCAGCATCGGCACCGATTGGTCCTTGGGAAGCTGAGTTAGGGCAAAAACAGCCTGATTTTTCAGCTCAACATTTTCTTCTTCTTCAATCACGTCTTTCAAGGCTTTGACACATTCCTTCGATGCCTTCTGACCCAGCCAGAAGATGGCATTCTTCCTGATTCGCTGGTCGCTGTCGGTCTTGGCGATTCTGATCAGCTCACTCATGGCTTCTTTTTCGTCACTGAGCTGGATGGCAAACACGGCCTGCTTTTTGAGCTCAGAGTCGTCTTCTTTTTTGATGACCTCTTTGAGGTAGCTGAGGCTCTTCTCGTCTCTTAAGTTTCCCAGCCAGAAGATGGCGTTTTTCCTCACTTCTCTCGTATAGTCCCCGAAGATAACGCCGCGCAAAAAATCGTGAGCTTTCGGCCCGTCATGAGCACAGATGATACCCAACAGCATCCTCTGGAGTCTATGGTTTGCAGCTTTGAAGGCACCTTCGAGGAAATGGAAGCTTTCCTCGTTCGAAACCTCTCCCAGCCAGTAGAGGGGCTGTTCCTCGAACTCAAAGATCTGGTTCAGGTCGATCATATGAGCATCCTGGATTTCACTTTTGCCTTTGGAGATAAGGTGAAGGAGAAGGAGGCCGACCGGCTCTCCTCCTTCCTCCGAGTCCCAAGATTCGCTGGTATCGTCAGGCCTGAATTTTCGGCGCACCTTGATCTCATTCTCATCCGCAAAGACCCTGTAAGGTCTTGCCGAAGCCCATCTTCCCCCCATATGAATCTCGTGCCTGCTCCGGAAGACGTACCCGGTAAGGAAGGTGTCATCGCTCTTTGATTTCCTGAATTCAGTCTCGGCCAGGGCGACCTTTTTCGCCAGGCTGAGGCCTTCTTTGTCCAGGTAATGGACCTTTCCTTTTAAAAATTCTGACGGTTCTTCCGCTGCAAAAGAAGTCAGAGACAGCACAATGAGCAGCGCTCCGATAACGCCAATCCCCGCATTCAGGCTTGATTTGGTGCTCTTCATTTTCATTCCTTCTCTTTCCTCGCTCTTATTTCTCGATGATTTCCTTGAGGAACTGGATCGCCTTTTCGTTCTTGGACTGTCCAAGGTAAAACACGAACTGTTTCTTCAGTTTCATGTCCTTTTCTTTCCGGGCCAGCTCGATCATTTTTTCCACGGCGTGGTCGCTTTTATTCTGGCCGAGAGAGTGGATGATTCTTTCCTTAAGCTCGGCATCTTCTGTTTTCGAGTACAATTCAGCCAAGAGGTCCACCGTCTCGTCGCCTTTATGCTGACCAAGTATCAAGATCGCTCTTTCCCTGGCCTTGGGGTTCTTGTCGTTTTTAGCGATGTCGATCAGTTTATCCGTGGCTTTTTTACTTCTCGAGTGGTAAAAGGTGACAAGAACGCGTTCCTTAAGCTCTTCATCGGTTAAGCTGTCGTACAGATCGATGAGCTTATCCACCGTCTCTTCACTCCTGTCCATGGAGAGCATGGTGATGGCCCTCTCCTGGAGTTCTTTGATCTTTTCCTTTTGGATGATCATAAAGAGCTTTTCTCTGGCTTTGGGGTCTCGGGTCTGTCCAATGCTGACGATCAAGCGTTCCTTAAGCTCTGGGTCTGCGGCGGTGTCGTAAAGCTCAACTATCCTGTCTATCATTCCTTCTCGTCTTCCCACTGCGAGCATGGTGATAGCTCTCTCTTGGAGCTCCCTGTTTTTTTCATTTTTAGCTATCTCGATCAGCTTGTCGGTGGCTCTGGGGTCGTGGCTCTGGCCGATACTGATGATCAGGCGTTCTTTAATCTCCGGGTCATCAATTCCGTCGTAGAGAATGAGCACCTTATCGAACATCCCTTCTCTTCGGCTGATGCCGAGCATGGTGATGGCTCTCTCCTTGAGCTCTTTGCTCTTCTCGTTTTTCGCGATCTCAAACAGCTTGTCACCGGCTTTCGGGTCCTGGCTCTGGCCGATGGTGATGATCAGGCGCTCTTTGAGCTCTGGGTCAGAGACGGTGTCGTAGAGCTTGGACACCACGTCGATCGTTCCCTCCCGCCTGGCCATGGTGAGCATGGAGATGGCTCTATCTCTCATCTCTTTGTCCTTTTCGGTTTTGATGATGTCCACGAGCTTGTCAAAGGCTCTTTTGCCCGGGTTCTGGGCGATGGAAACGATGAGGGATTTCTTGAGGGTTTTGTCCGTGGTCTTATCATAGATTCCGATAAGAGCATCCAGAGTTTCCTTGTCTCTCCTCTGTCCCAGGAACATAACCGCCCCCTCCCTGACTTTCTCATCCGGGTCTTTGGTGGCCAGTTCGATAAAAAGAGGAAGAACCTCGGGATTTTTGGACTGGCTGAGGATCCACAGAGCCCTTTCTCTCATCTTCGGGGTATCGTCTTCCTTGACGATTTTAACCAGGATGGGAAAGGCTTCCACCGGGTCCATGGTCATCAGCGCGTTTAGAGCCACCAGCCTCAACTCCAGTTCAGGGTCCTCCTCTCTTTCGGCTCTTTCGCCTCTTACGCTGCCGTTGATGTAACTTTTATACTCCTGCCGTCCTTTCTCGTACAATTCCTTGGCCAGGGCAATCCTCAGCCGTTTGGCATCGTCGACGTAAGAGCTTGTCGCGTATGTATCCACCAAATTGTTGAGACATGCTAAGGCTTCTTCTTGCATTTTGAGCTGCTGTTCAAGGTTTTCCAGATCAGAGCTGAGCTTGCTCATGCTGTAGGCCAGCCAGTAGAGGGAATCATCCGCGTATTCGCTCCTGGCATAGGATTTGGCCAAGGTCTGGAAGGCCTCGATGGCCTGTTCCCAATTCTTTTGATAGATCAGTTTTTTCGCTTGGACATAGAGCTCACGGGCTTTCTCTTCCTGCTGGGCGAAAAGGAGACTGCCTGATATCAGGAAGAAGACAAGCAGTAGTGAGATAAATTTTATTCGCTTCATTTTCAAACCTCCCTACATGGATTGAAAGATTTCCATTTTAAAAAGGATCTCTCTTTCTTGAATAAGCTCCTTGATCATCGAAGGAGTCTGTTTGTCTCCTCTTTTCATGTTGGACAGCTCCTTGAGGACAAGGTCCAGGTCATCCAGAAGAGGCAGGAGTGAGGGGTTGGATTTGGCGATGATGTCCTTTAAGAGGAGATTCTGGACGAGGAGACTGCGGAGAGTATCCTTATCGATGAGCATGGTTTCCTCTGTTCCCTCTGATGAGGTGTAATTGGCGTACTCGATCAAAATAGGCTTGAGGTCGTCCATGTATTCAATCAGTGCCGGGTTCATTGCTGTCGGAGCGGCTCCTGCTCGGAAAGGGGATTCCTTAACCGGGAAAAACCAGAATCTTCCGATGAGCGCTCCCAGGACAAATACGACTAGCAGCGCTGCTGTCGCGTAGGCCCATCTTTGAGTCAGGAGGAAGCTTTTCTTCTCACGGGTTTGGACCTTGGTGGTTGACCTTATCTCTTTCCAGGATTTTTCCCAGTTGGCCTGCGGAGCTTCTTCTTCTTTACTGTCATCCAACGCCTTAAAGACCTTCTTCGTGTATTCCAGATCCTGGGCGCAACCGGAACATTCTTTGATGTGGCTTAGGAGGTCAGCCCTCTCTTTTTCGTTGAGTTCGCCGTAGAGGTAGAGGATGATTTTTTCTTCATATTTTTTGCACTTCATAGCTGTTCTCCATGATCAGGCCTTTCAGGCTTTTTTTTACGACCGAGACTGCCCGGAAGAGTTGCCTTTTGACACTTCCCTCCGAGCAGTTTAAATAATCGGCAATTTCCGCGCAGGTCAGCTCCTGATAATGTTTGAGGATAAAAATCATTTTCTGGCGGCCTGATAATCTATTTAGAGTGTGATCGATTTTTTCGCGGATCTCTTTCCGGCTTCTGGCTTGTTCCGGGTCGTAGCTGAGCGTGCCTGAGGAGACATTGTCGAGGCCATCGGAGCCGGAATCATGCATTTTCCGTTGTTTGTTTCGTCGGAGGTAATCGATGCTGCAGTTTATCCCGATGCGGTAGAGCCAGGGAGAGAAGCGCATGTTGTTCTGGGGGTTGAATTTATGGAGCGAGCGGTAGGCCTTGATGAACGTTTCCTGGAGTATATCTTCGGCGTCTTCGACGTTTTTGACGTACTGGTAGGCCAGAGAAAAGATTTTCTGTCTGTTTTCTTCAAACAAGAGTCTCAATGCCTCCCTGTCGCCGTTTTGGGCTGATTTAATGACATTCCGTTCGTTCATGCTTTGTATATATCATAAGCAGTTTTTCTTTTCATATACCAGAACGCAGATAAGACCGTTATCGTTGACCAGAAATCAGAGAAAAAAGAGGAAAAAATTGAGGAGAAAATTGGGGACTGTTCCCAATTTTTAAAATAGATGGAATAAATTGATGTATAGATTTGTCATTGCGGGCGACCGAAAGAGCGCGGCAATCTCATACAGAGAAATGATAGAAATTGGGGACATAGAAATTGTTCCCAATTTTAAAATGTCCAGAATAAAGCCTGGGTTCTTTTAACCCAGTCTTGCGCTGACCTTGTTTGCCTGTTTTGTGTTTAAACTTTTTTTGTCTGTTTTTTATTTGAATTGATTGTGGCCCTTACTACCTTTGGATACTCTTCCTCCTCGACAAGATAAAGCCGGCCCTGCTTGTCGATGGCGTGGGCGAATCCATTGATTTTCTGAGAAGCGATGAGTTTCTCGTTTTCAAAGACATCCAGATGATTGAGCTCATCCTCTTCCCAGGCCAGCATCGACACATACAGTCTTTTTCCGTGCTCGAGCACAGAAATATAGGGAAAGCGCATGCCTATCCGCTGGACTCCGTCATCGCTCTTTTCACTGACTACGACTTTAAATGGAGTGAAGAATTCGGATTCTTCTTTGATTACATGGTGGACTTCTTTATCTTCGTAGACTCTTATTTCGTACTTGTGGAGGTTCACCAGATAGATCCTGCGGTCTCTTGTGATATCGGCCCTTCTGGGTAATTTTACGAGAGGCACGTTTTCATACTGGAGATATTTCGATGGTATTTCGAAGGTTTCTCCGAAAGACTCCAGGAGATTTCCTTCCTGGTCAAATATATGGAAGACATTCTCATCCTTTATCCCCAGAATGATAAACTTCTCCTCCGAATAGGGAAGAATGTCTATGGACCGGAAATCTGTGTTGAAAGAGCGAACCCACTTGAATCCTTCATCGAAGACAAGGATTTTTCCGGTGTTCCTGTCGTGCGCATAGATTTTTCCTTTGGGAGTGACAGCCATACCCGTGATGTAAGAGGCTTCTTGAGGGCCTTCGCCTCGTTTGACTTCCAGGCTTTGGAGAAAGTTCCCGTCTTTGTCGAACTTTTTAATTTTGGAGTCTTTCCAGTCTAAAATGTAGATATTCTCTTCTGAGTCCAGGGCAACACGCCCGATATCAGCAAACATGTAGCGTTCATCACCGCTCTCCACTCCTATGCTGAGGTCTTCTTCGAGCGATATTTCTTGCAGCCGCTGCTTTGCTTTAGAGCATCCGGTCAAAGAAAAAATTAATGAAAGCATACAGATGATAATGAGTGTCATGAGTTGTCTTCTCATTTTTCTTCCCTCCTCCCATTATAGAAGAAATAAATGGTTAAACCCATAATAAAATGGACAGTCCCCAATTCTTGCATAAAGTGTCTAATATGGAGCCCTATTCCCTTTATTTGACTCATTCTGGCTTTACGCTGGAAATAAATTGTCCTATGATGAGGGAGGAGATTTGGAGATGAAAGTCATCGGCGATTCGCTCAGCTTTTCGACAGGCGGTTTTAACGACATGAAGGACCTGACCGGAGAGGTATCCAGAAAGCTCTCCGAAAACAGACTTCAACATGGCATCGTCAACCTCTTTGTGTCCGGCTCCACGGGCGGCCTGACCACCATCGAGTATGAATCCGGCCTGGTGAAAGACTTCTCCGAGCTTCTGGAGAAGATCATCCCCAGCAATGTGACCTACCATCATGATGCACGCTGGGGAGACGGCAACGGCTTTTCCCATGTCCGGGCTTCGCTCGTGGGGCCTTCTCTGACCGTCCCTTTTTCCAACGGTGCGCTCAACCTCGGAACCTGGCAGCAGATCGTCTTTGTCGATTTTGACAACCGCTCCCGCTCCCGGACGATCCTCCTCCAGTTTATCGGGGAGTGAGCGCTGAATGGAAGGTGTTGGTGGGACCAGAAAAACGTCGTTAACTCCAAAAAGTGAGAAAAGGGAGAGAAATCAACCAGACACGTAATATTGAATATTAATAACTGGAACCGGGAGTAATATTTTTAGAAAAAATGTTCAATTTTTATTATCTAGAGTTATAATTTAACCTGAGATGGCTGATATCAAAGAGAAACTCCAGCGCCTGAAAAAGGAGAGAGAAGCGCGGGCTAAAGCGCAGCCGATCAAGGGTGTCTGGGATGAAGGCGAAAAAAAGATAAAACTCCCGGCTGAAGAATCCCAGCGCCTGGAAAAAGACAAAGATGCCCGCTCCCGGGCCGATGTCATCAAGGATGTCTGGGAAGAGATCGATAAAGACACAGATCTGTCTGTCAAAGATAAACTCCAGCAGCTGATCTCCCTGACCCGCGAGGAAAGACCGTCCAGGCCTCAAATTCCAGCCTTCGAACCTCAGGAAAGGGAGCCGATCCAGTTTTTTGAGAATATGTTCCCTCTGGATGTCAAATACGGGAAAATCACCCTTTCCTCGGGACTGGACATAAAAGGAGATGTCCTCACCTGGCTCAGCAAAGAGCCCGCCTTCGAAAGCCTTGACCTCTCCACAGCCCTCTTCCTCGACCTGGAGACAACAGGACTTTCCGGCGGAACAGGGGTAATCCCCTTTCTGGTCGGCATGGGCTATTACCGGGATGATAAATTCTACGTGACTCAGTATTTCCTGGGTGAATTGGCCGAAGAGGAACGAATGATCCGGGAGATCGGCCAGTTTTTTTCTGAGATGAATTTTGAATCCGTTGTCACTTTCAACGGGAAAGGATTTGATATCCCGCTCCTCGAGACACGATTCATCATCCACCGCCAGCCCTTTATCCTCGGTGAGCTTCCCCACCTGGATTTTCTCTATTCAGCCCGGAGCCTCTGGAAACATAAGCACGAGAGCTGCCGGCTCTACCATCTCGCCCGCGAGGTCGTCCAGGCAGACCGCTCCGAGGATATCCCGGCGGCCGAGATTCCCTGGAGGTATTTCCACTATCTGAATACCGGGAATTTCGAGTTGATCGAGCCCATCCTCTATCATAACCAGGAGGATATCCTCTCTTTATTAGGTGTGGTGGTCGCCGGCTCGTCCATATTTTCCGAGAAGGGGGAAGAAGCGTTTGCGGATGCCATGGACCTCTACGGTGCCGGAAAGATCATGGAGAAGATCGGAGAGGTCGAGAAATCCCTTCATTTCTTCGAGAAGGCTCTGGACGGCGAACTGTCGGATGAGATATCGCTCGAAGCAAAAAAGAAGATCTCTTATTATTTCAAAAAGAATCAGGACTGGGAGAGGGCAGTCGAGGTCTGGAAAGAGATGGCAGCTGTGGAGAGAGTATCCATGAATCAGCTTCTCTCATTCAGGGAACTGGCCATGTACCTGGAGCACAAAGAGAAAAAATATGAGGAGGCAATACAGATCACTGAAGAAGGGCTTGTCCTTTCCATCGGCCTTTCTTCCCATTACGAGCAAGATTTTGCCCGCCGGCTGGAGAGGCTGAAAAGTAAGATCAAGCGCCAGAAAGGGATTAAGCCTCAGAAAGTCAGTCACCACCAGATTAAAAAGTAGAAATGGAACTCAAAGAATTCAAGGATTATCTGAAATCTCAGGATCTCAAGTTCACCCGGACAAGGCGGTTGATTTTTGAGGAAATATTTTCTGAAAATACTGTTCATTCCAATGCCTATGAAATTCACCGCCGGCTAAAAGGCAAAGGTGAGAAGATCTCCCTGGCCACCATTTACCGGACCTTGAATCTTCTGGTGAAAAGTGGGCTGGTGAGCGAGATTGACTTCGGAGAAAACCACAGTCATTATGAGCCGGAGGTTTCCAAGGCCACCCATGGTCACCTGGTCTGCCTTTCCTGCGGCGCTGTCAAAGAATTTTCCGATGAAAAGATCCAATCCATCCTGAAAAAAATTGGAAAAGAGAGCCGGTTCAAGACCGACAAATTCTCCATCCAGGTTTTTGGCTACTGTCAGGACTGCAAGACAAAATAAAAAGAGGACGGGCAACTTGTTTTAAAAAGTAACCTGTCCCTTTTTTCACTTTTTAAAACTTCCTTTCCTTCGGTTTCAGTTCTTCAATGATTTTTGCGTCGAGCCAATGTATTCAGGATTATGACAGTTATCACAAATATCACCTTTAAGAAGCTCTTTTTCTCTCCAGACAAAAGGGAAGGATTCTGTGGTTAGGTTTTTCTAGTGCGCTTTATATTCGAGAATAATTAATCCTTTCGCACCGTCGGCGAGGTAAATATATTTTCCCTCGACAAACAAATCATGTAGACCATTTAGATTATTAATCTCAATAATTTTTTTCGGTTTCAGGGGCTCCGACACATTCAAAATTTCAAATTCAAAATTATCAGCAACAAAAAGATTGTTATTATCGAACCATACACCCAAGGATTCGCCGCCGTCATCAAAATGACCAAGGATATGATATTTGCCGTCGCTTCCTATA
>JAOUKO010000002.1 GCA_029882525.1 Candidatus Aminicenantota bacterium
CCGATACGAGTTACCTGTTCGAGCCGGGCTTTAGCCTCAACTCGCATCTGGATGATATCGCCAAGAATTACATCGAGCAGGCGCGCCATGCCGCCGGAGGGAAACTCAGGGAAACGGCTTCTATCCTTGGAATCAGCTACCGCACTTTGAGATACCTTATCGATAAATACGGGCTGAAATCGAGCTGAGGTAAAAACAAAAGAATTTTCTTCCGTTTTGTGTGGGTAAAATACGGCATGGAAACGACAGGAAAATCGCCTCGCTCCAGTCGGATTTTTAACGCCATTCCCTCACCGTCCCTTTTGGCGGTCTCGAAACTCCGCACGCCAGCGAGTGAGGAAGTCGATCGTCCGAACTCTCCTGCTGCTTTACCTTCTGTCCCCAGCGTGCTCAAACATCTCGACCGGCCGGCTGTGCCGGCTTCCCTCAGGGATGGTTCAGGAAGGCTAAATCCTCGATGTCGCTCCGGCCATTTCCCTGCCGTTCCACCTGTTTAATGAATGTTTTTATTAGCCATACAATATGGAATAGGGCTAACAAAATAAATACTAGGGGAAAATGAAAACTCATAAAAATGACAATTTATGTCATTATCTGCCAATTATTGTCATTCTTTAACACAAAAACCGGCTAGAAATGCCATAAATTATTTATTATCAATTATTTAAGAATTTTATGGGTTGGCATGAAAGTTGCAAATATATATTCGCCGGCCAAGATTAAGAGGTTTTGGCCTTGTGCTTCGACGGAGAGTCGAAAAAAATATTAGGAGGTTTTAGATGTTAAAAAAATTAAGAGGCTTTACACTGATTGAGCTGCTGATCGTTGTCGCAATCATCGGTATTCTTGCAGCGCTCCTCATCCCCAACGCGATCACCGCCATCCAGAAAGCCAAGCAGAAAACCGTCATGAAGGACATCATGACTATTGGCACAGCCCTTGCCGACTACGTGACTGACAACGGGACCACGCCCGTTCAGAGCGGCACTTATGATGCCAGTGCTGTCTTCTACGATGCTCTTTCCCCGTTCTATATCAAGGTTATGCCGATCAACGACCAGTGGGGCAATCCTTACAACGCCTACTGCGGTACTGATGTGGATGGAAACTACGGAATCACTGGAGCCGGTGGCGATGATTTTGTCGTTGCTTCCTGGGGAAGAGATAAGACTATTGAACCCTTTACTTTCGATGATTCCAATCCTGAATCGGGTCTGTTCATAGTCAACCAGATGGCGCATTTTAACAATGACCTGGTCATGTGGAACGGCTCCTGGATCCGGGCTCCGAGGACCGCTGCAACCGGAACCGGTTCATAATTTTATCCAGGGTTCTGCTGAACAGCTGAGTTTATCCCGAAAAAGGGCGATGCGCACAACGCATCGCCCTTTTTTTTTAGGATTGATTTTAGTATAATCCCTGCCAAACATCCGTCTAGAGAGGAGGCGTGAAATGGAAAAGAGCCATAAGGGGTTCACGCTGATCGAACTGCTGATCGTGATTGCTGTCATCGGTGTCCTGGCGGCGATACTCATCCCCAACGCTTTGTCCTCCATCCAGAAAGCCAAACAGAAGCAGACCATGAAGGATATCATAGGAATCGCCACAGCCTGCGCGGATTACATCACCAGCACGGGGTACGCTCCTGACTCTGGAAATCAATCCGGCCCGATCAGTACGGCCAGCGATTTTATTACTGAGATCGCCCCGACTTTCATCAAAGCCTGTCCCGTTATTGATCAATGGGGACACGCTTTCCGGGCTTACACCGGGACCGCGGTGGCCAATGCCTACGGGATCCCGGCTGGCGGTCTGGGTACAGATGACTTCCTGATTGTCTCCTACGGTCGAGACGGAGCACTCGGCGGGACCATCTCTTTCACCTTCCAGGAGGACAATCCGACAGCAGGCATGTACAACGTGCGATCTATGGCGGATTTCAATAATGATATGGTCAACATGAACGGCACCTGGCTGCATGCTCCCCGGATCTCGGCGGAAGGGTCATAAGTCCAACCCGTCCTGTTCCTCCCTTAGGCCAAAGCTGCCCATAGAAAATCACCAGGGCCATCTCTGGCTGAATCCCTGCGCAAGCATCTCTATTTTCTTGATAGTTACTTATGAAGATGTATTCTGTTACAGCGCCGGTTCCCCTCCATCCTAGCCAAGATCCTCCCACACTCCTTCATGGGCATCGGATGGAGGGGAACCGCCGCCGCACTTCTCAACTCATATTAACGTAATAATTCGTGTGACATTCTCTATTGAGCGGACCTGGATGCCGCTCTCGAGCCCCTGTAGCGGAGGGGAGACCCGTCGGTTTATCCGACGGGGGGAACCGACGGGACAGGTTCCCTCGGGGTCCGGGGGCTGAGGGCGGCATCCAGGCCGCACATAGATTGTAACCTTATTTACTGCGTTTACATGAGATCAGATGTTTCCCTCCTCACGGAAATAGAGATGATTACAATCCCTGCTCTTTTTTTAAAGGAGATGTGATATAATCTCAAAAACCGGCCATGCGAACCATCGTCCTGTTTGCCTTTTGTGTTATCGCTGGTCTTCTCCTCATCCCGGTCATCATCATCTGTTTCCTGATCAGGTGGCCCTATCCTCTGTTTCCCCTGGGAAAAGGAGCGATACGCATCGGACAGAAGATCTTAGGTATGCGTCTGGATGTCTCCGGCCTGGAACACGTGGAAAAAAAGGCTTCTTATGTGTTCATGTCCAATCATCTGAGCGCCATAGACGGCCCTTTGCTTTTCATCCTCATTCCTCAGGCTATTAGGGTGATCCTGAAGAAAGAATCATTCAGGATCCCGGTAGTCGGTCAAAGCATGAGACTGGTGGGATTTGTTCCTGTGGACAGGAAGGGCATAAGAGGAGGGAAAAAGAGTATAGACCGGGCTGTTCGCATGATAAGGGAGAAAGGCCATTCCTTCCTGATATTTCCCGAAGGCACCAGGAGCAGGGACGGGAAGCTCCAGCCTTTCAAGCGGGGTGGATTCTTTCTGGCTCTGAACAGTCAGGTTCCTGTGGCACCGGTGAGTATCCAGGGGACCTTCGAACTCATGCCCAAGGGGGCTTTCTTCATCAGGAAGGGAAAGGTCAAGGTTCGCTTTCATCCGGCTGTCCCGGTTGGGGGATTTGACCGCGACAGCCTTCCGCAATTGATAGATAAGGTGCAAAAAGTTATCCGCTCAGGATTGGATGAAAGACAAAATGAGGAGGAAAGATGAGTTACCAGGATGTCATTTGCGAATGGAAGGAGACAGCAGAGGAATTTTTTAAGACCCGAGAACATATTTTCAAGGAAGTCATTAGCCTCTCCATCGAGAGATTAAGGTCTGGAAATAAAATTCTTGTGTTTGGAAACGGCGGCAGCGCCGCTCAGGCACAGCATTTCGCCGCAGAGCTTGTCAATAGGTTTTTAAAAACAAGGCCTCCGCTTCGAGCCATAGCCCTATCCACGGATACCTCTGCCTTGACTTCCATAGCCAATGACTCGTCCTTCGATCATGTCTTTTCCCGGCAGGTCGAGGCCCTCGGGAATCAGGGTGATGTGGCTTTGGGCCTTTCCACCAGCGGGAACTCCCCCAACATGCTTGAAGCCATGAGGGCTGCCAGAGAGAGGGGCCTGATCACTGTGGCTCTGACAGGAAAAGGGGGCGGGAAGCTAGGTCCGCTCGTCGATTACTTGCTCGATGTCCCTTCGAAGAAGACCCCGAGAATTCAGGAAATTCATATCCTCCTCCTTCATCTTTTGGCTCAAGAGATTGAAGAGAAATCGGGATCGTGACTTGCAGTTTTATTTCCGCCAGAACCTTTCTTTTCGGGGCCTGGATTTGAATTCCCAAAAGGCGGGAGCTTTTTCCTCAGCGGCTTGAGCCCCAGGGACAAAGATTTTTTCCTTCTCCCCGCTTTTATCGATCCGGAAAGAGCGCTCCGCTGCATACAGGATCTCTTGCCTCAGGCCCTCTGAAGCGATCTCCTCTGTAAAGCTGCGTCTTCCGTCCACCAGGTCCTTGATATAATACTGGATCTGTTCTTCGGAGTAGAAGTTCCGGATGTCGTATTCATCAAGGCTTTTTCCTTCGCAGACCTTGATCTCCTTTGTTCCCAGGATATCTCTTTCATAATGGTTGGTTCCTCGAAGGTCACCTCTCTGGATCTGAGCCATGAGGCTGATGGGGACCCGGCTCACCTTGCGCACCAGCCTCTTCTTCTGCTGGCCGTTTACGTCGTAAGCTTCGATGATCTCACCCAGTCCACCGGTGTTGTACTGCATGAATTTGACTTTTCCCGGGAAATTGCTGACCAGAGTCATGATGATTTCATAAAAGCGGTTGACCTTTTTCGCCCTGGACCCGATGATGAACGGGTCGGTGCCGACGATGCGCACCGATTCGCCGGCTTTGTCAGGTTGACTGGCGTAGCTGTGGGTGCTTTCTCCCCAGAGATAAGCCAGGACAGCCTGTTCGGGCGTTAACTCCTGGGCAAAGCTCATGATGGTATTCCTTCTGGTTATAAAGGCAAAGATGAGTCCGTCGAGCTCCTGAAGAGGCGGAAGGTTGATGGATTTGGAGGCGATCCCGACCATCTTTCCTTTTATATTGGCTTGCAGCTTTCTGCGCTGGACAACGGCCCTTCCGTTGGCTGTCAGGCTTTCGTCCATGAAATCGACATCCCCGTTGGAGTTGATCATCACATTTTCAAGGAGTGCGGATTTATCAATCAGCGCGTTGAACATCGCTTCTTGGTATTCTTTCTCAACGTCTGTCTTGACGAAGAAATTGTCTTCTGAGCCCAGCGCAGAACCGTCATTCTTCAAGAAGACGATGTCATCCTGGGTCACTTCGGTCTTTTCGCCTCTTCCATGATCCAGGCCGAGCTGATGGCAGGACCAGGTGGATTTTCCGGTCGCGCTCAGGCCGAAGAGGAACACCCCATAGGTTTTGAGCCTGTTGTCAGCATCCCTGACCGTCACCATCTTGGTCCCGGAGTGAAGGCCGAGCATGCCTTTTTCATCCGCTGTCCACATTGCCTGCCGGAGAAATCCCTTTTTATCTTCTCCCATGTAGTCGGTTCCCAGGGCGATATTGATCTTTTCTTCGGGGATGACAAGGACCTGCTGCCTCAAGAGATGCTCTTCGGGGATGTGAATCATGATGAACTCGGGTCCCGGTCGCCTGCCTGGTTTGAACATGGTATTGCCCCACATGCAGCCCAGACGGTAGTTTGTCTGGTCGGCTTCGGATACATAGAGGTTGCAGACAGGATTATAGGTTTCGTTCTCCCCCATCTGCCTGCGTATGCAGCAAAAAGGAAGGGTTCGCAGCAGATGGAGAACCTTGTCCAACTCTTCGGGGGCACTGGCGATCAGGTTTTTCTGAGCTTCTGTGGGGTGGGGAAGGCGGACTTTTTCACTTCCCAGGTAGACAGTTTTAGGGGCAATCCGGCTGGATATGGCCGAGCGCCAGCCGTAAGAGCCGTATTTTGTCCGCATTCCTGCAGCCTTGGCTCTGGGCTCGAGCCATTTGAGGCTGACGGTCTTGATGTTGGGTCCCTTTAATACTCTTTGAAGTTCTTCGCTAAATTTTTTATAGGCTGTTTCGTTAAAAATGCTTTGGTTATCCATGGCTGTGTTGTTGAAATTACTCTTTTTTCTCTTCTGTCCCGGCTTCGCCGGTGATGATTTTCTTGATATCCTCCGCAGAGGCCACACCGCTGTTGAACAGATAGCATGACGCACTAGCCAGGAGCCGTTCGAAAAAGTGTCTTTCCAGCTCCAGCCTTTCCGGTGTTTTGAGCAGAAGATGCGGGTTGTAAAACGGATGAATCTTTGAGGGGCTCAGGTCGCGCTTGAGCCCGAGGCTTTCTCCGGATTCGAGCATCCGAAGGGCATCCTCGACTTCGATCTCAACACAGGGAGGCGAGGTTGTGTCATAGCGAAGGAGGAATATCCAGCGCACGACAGATCGCTTGGCATGCTTGGCCGGACCGTCGATCCAGTAAGGGTCAAGGAGGGCATGGGCATCTTTGGAGGCCTTGTAGCAATAAGGAGAGCCCCGGTCAAGGCGGCACTCGTCGATATTCAAACATTCGGCATCCTGACAATCATCCTTGCGGGTGATGACATTCTCGCACTTGCTGTTGTCGAAGAGAGGAGCCAGTCGGGGGTAGGATTCCACCGTGTTCGTCGGCAGGAAAAGCTTTCTTTCCGCGGAATCCGCCAGTGCTCTTCCACCTGAAAACCGGATAAAAAGGATATCGTTGGAGTGGAGCCGGAACCGTTCGTCCTGGAGCAGCGAGAAAAAAAGCTCTGTTTTTTTTGTCCCTTTGGGTCCCATCAGGACCACGCCATTACCGTCGATATCTGCGGACATTCCCCGGAGAGTGAAGACGTTGAAAAGCCTTTCTGAGACGTCAATGGTCAAACCCAGGGCCAGGCTGCGCAGGGAAGTGTAGTTGTCCGTGTTGATGAGGAAGCCCGTGTTCGTCTCCGAGTTATAAAAAGAGTGCGGCTCCCTGCCTGGAATGCCGTCAACAGCGTAGATGATGCCGTGAGGTTCCAGGTCGGCTTCCAGCTGAGCCGGGTACCAGTTTTCGACCCAGAAATCATTGAGATGGGAGACGTTGGTGCGAAGCTGAACAATGACACCGTTGATGTTGGCATTCCACTCGAAATAATTTTCGTAGCTGAGATGACTTTCCATCTCAGCGACCATTACCTCTTTCATCTTGACGGAAATGGCGGGGTCCACGGGTACGGATTTCTTTTCTCTGGTTAGAGTGTTGTTGAGAGCGATATACTTCACTTTTTTGGCTGTTTTGAGCTGCCTGAGCGCTTCGATGATCCTGTCCATGCCCTTTTCCAGGTTTTCCATGGAGGTGGTGTAGGAGATCCGAATGTAGTCATCGGTTCCGAAGGCATCTCCCGGCACGATAGCCACCTTCGCTTCTTTCAACAGATAATAGGCCATCCCGTAAGAGTTTCGGATCTGGACATTATTGAATTCCTTATCATAATAGGAGGAGAAATTGGGGAATAGATAGAATGCTCCCAGGGGCTTGAAACAGGATATTTTGGGGATGGTCTGGAGCCTCATCAGGGCGTAGTTCCGTCGTCTCTGCAGCTCCGATCTCATCTTGGAGACTTCATGCTGGGGGCCGGCCAGGGCTTCCAGGCTTGCCATCTGGGAGATCGAGCAGGCGTTGGAGGTGGTGTGGCTCTGAACCCTGCCCATGGCCCCGATGATCTCTCCAGGTCCGGCCGCGTAGCCGATTCTCCATCCGGTCATGGAGTAAGCCTTGGAAACTCCGTTGATGATGATGGTCTTCTTTTTGACGTCCTCCCCTAAGGAGGCAAAGCTCACAAATTTGAAGTCATCGTAGACGAATTTATCGTAGATTTCATCAGCCACAACAAAGATATCCTCATCCAGGATGATGTCAGCGATGGCTTCAAGCTCATGCCTTTTGTAGGCGGCTCCTGTGGGATTGGAGGGGTTGTTGAGGATGATAGCCTTGGTGGCCGGTGAGATGGCAGCCTTGAGCTGGTCAGGGGTGAGGATGAACCCGTTCTCCTCCTTGGTGGGGATGATGATGGCTTTTCCCTCGGCCAGGGAAACTGAGTGAGGATAGGTCACCCAGTACGGAGCCGGGATGATGACCTCATCGCCCCCATCGATCAACGCCTGGAAAAGATGGTAAAGGGAGCTCTTTGCTCCCGGGGAAACGATGACTTCCTCTTTGGTGTAGGAAAGACCGAAGTCTTCTTTCAGTCTGTTGATGATGGCCTGCTTGAGAGCCGGGATTCCTTCGTTGGGCGTGTATTTGGTTATGTTATCTTTGATGGCCTTGATGCCTGCCTCTTTCACGTTGTCCGGAGTGAAAAAATCTGGCTCCCCGATGCTGAGGTCCACGATGTCAATCCCCTCATCCTTCATAGACTTGGCTTTGGCGGAGATCTTGAGGGTTGGGGATGCGCCGATTTGACTCGCTTTATCTGAGATCATGGTCGACCTACTCTTTAGAGAAGATTATTCTTCTTCTTTCTTTTCAGGAGTGAGTTTGTCTTTGAGGTATTTTTTCAGGTCAACGCCGGTCAGGGACTTCACAACTTCGGGCATCTGAGCCAGGACTTCGGCGACCTGGGAAGTCAGCTTTGATGTGCCCAACCCTTTGTCGCCGCTGACTATCACGATCTTGTCCACCTTGGAGAGGGGTTCGGATACAGACTTTGCCAGTTCAGGGAGGATTTTCATGTAGGATTCGAAGAGGGCGGCATCGTTGTATCTCTCCCAGGCCTGAGCCTTTTTGAGCATGGATTCAGCCTCTGCTGTGCCCATCTGTTTGAGCTTTTCCGCTTCAGCCACACCTTCGAGCTTGGTGGCCTCTGCCTTGCCTTTGGCTTCGGTCAGGATGCGGTATTCTTCTGCTTCGGCTTCGGCTTTGAGCTGGTACTTCCTTGCATCGGCGGGCTTGATCACACTGGACTCCAACTCTTTTTGTCTGCGGGCGATTTCCAGCTCTTCGATTTTTATCGCTTCTCCTTTTTCGATGAGCATGGCCTTGGCTTCTTCCTTATTGAGCTCCTGGCTGATGCGGAAACGTTCCAGCTCGTAGGAGAGGTCGGATTGGGCTTTTTTCTGGTTGACCAGGACCTGGGATTCGGCTTTTTTGGCTTCGTTTTCCCATTGGGCCTTGGCGATAAGGGCCTCGGCAGCCAGGCGGGCCACTTCTCCCTCCTTCCGTGCCTGGGAGGATTTGATTATGGCTTCCTTATCCGTCTCGGCTTCGGCGATGGCAGCGTCGCGTTTGGCTGCCGCGATCTCGGGCTTCCCCAGGGCATCAAGATAACCCTGGGTGTCGCTGATGTCCTTCAGAGCAAAGGACATCATGGTCAGTCCCATCTTGGCAAAATCCTTTCGGGTAGCCTCTGTAACCTTGTCTGAAAACTCATGTCTTCCTCTGTAGATCTGCTCAACTGTCATGGCGCCCATGACCTCTCTCGTCTTCCCTTCGAGGATGGTCATGGAGACGTCTCTGATGCCTTCTTTGCCCATACCTAAGAACTGCTCGGCTGCGAGACGAATGGAACGGTCTGAAGAGTCGATCTTGACCTGGGCAGTGGCCTCAGCCATGATCGGGACTCCTCCGTGAGTGAGGACCTCAGGAGTCTTGATGTTCAGAGTGATGACCTCCATGGGCAGGATGTTAACAGCCTCAAGGAAGGGGATGACAAATGTGCCGCCACCGAGGCGATAACGGTAGCCGACCTTTCTTTTGGTGCCATCCGGTTCGATAACGGCTCTTTTCCGTCCTCCCGAAATGATAAGGACTTCGTTGGGGCCGACTTTGCGATACTGTTTAGCGATAAGGATTGAGATAAGGATTATAACGATGAGTATGATGCCTATTATGATAAGGGTTGGTATGATATCCATCATAGCCTCCTTGGATTAACGCCTCTATAAGGCCGCTTTGAGATATTGTTTGAGCCATAATTATAATGGCTTGTCGGTTTTTTTGGAATACTTTTTTTTGCGATATGTTATTGCGATAAAGGGATGTTGTCAAGGAGGAATTCTCCCTTGCAAGCATCCTTTTTCCGTTGAGGTTAATATTTTTCAAGGATGGGTCCTGTCACAGTGTGTCCCCCGTCCGTCCTCGCTACACCCATCCTATTTTGGAATGAAATGGCTGTTATCCCGGATGCTTCCTTCTCCACCTTTCTTCATGATTGAAGCATATCTTTGAAGTAGGCGATGGTTTTCTCCAGGCCCTCATCCAGTTTGACGTGAGGCGTCCAGGAAAGCTTTTTTTTAGCCAGGGAGATGTCCGGGCGTCTTCGAACGGGATCGTCCGCAGGCAGAGGCTTGTGGACGATTTTGGAGGCGCTTTTGGTGAGCTTGATGATCTTCTTCGCGACTTCGAGGATCGTGTGTTCTTCGGGATTTCCCAGGTTTACGGGTCCGGTGATATCTTCAGCTCCCATTAGGGCCAGGAGAGCCTGAATGAGGTCGGAGACATAGCAGAAAGATCGAGTCTGACTTCCATCTCCGTGAACGGTCAAGGGCTCGCCTCTCAATGCCTGGATGATAAAGTTGCTGACGGCTCTGCCGTCATTCACGGCCATCCGGGGCCCGTAGGTGTTGAATATCCGGGCAATCTTGATGTCGACTTTATTCTGGCGGTGATAGTCCATCATCAACGTCTCCGCGACTCTTTTACCCTCGTCATAACAGGCCCTGATGCCGATGGGATTGACGTTTCCCCAGTAGCTTTCGGGTTGGGGGTGGACCGTTGCGTCGCCGTATATTTCCGAGGATGAGGCCAGTAGAATGCGGGCTTTTATCCTCTTGGCCAGGCCCAGCATGTTGATGGTGCCCATGACATTGGTTTTCACTGTTTTTATGGCATTGAGCTGGTAGTGAATCGGGGAGGCGGGGCAAGCAAGGTGGTAGATTTGATCGACTTCCAGAAAAAGAGGATGGATGATATCATGCCGGATCAATTCGAAATAAGCGTGGGAAAAAAGATTCCGGATATTGTCCTTGAATCCAGAAAAAAAGTTATCGACACAGACAACGTCCGCACCTTTTTCCAGGAGAGAATCGCAGAGATGGCTTCCGAGAAAGCCGGCTCCACCTGTGACTAGGATCCGTTTCATATTTTTTCCTTTTTATCAGTAGGCCATAAAGAGAAGGCTCTTTTTCTTGAGCACGTCCTTTTGGATGAGGATGAGCTCTTGTATTCCTTTATCGGCCAGGCTCATGAGCTTATTCAGATCTCTGCGGGAAAAAGTTTTTCGTTCGGCTGTTGCCTGGATCTCGACAATATGACCTTTTTCAGTCTGGACCAGGTTCATGTCTAAATCCGCTCGCGCATCCTCATCGTAATCGAGGTCGAGGAGGGGTTCTCCCTCGACTATGCCCACGCTGATAGCGCTGACGAGGTGTCTGAGGGGCATCTCTTTGATAACATTCATGTCCATCATCTTTTTCAGGGCGAGAGCCAAGGCCACGCAGGCAGCTGTTATCGAGGCTGTCCTTGTTCCTCCATCAGCCTGGATAACATCGCAGTCAAGGATGATCGTCCTCTCTCCCAGGATACTGAGCTCAGTCACCGCCCGAAGGGAACGGCCTATCAGGCGCTGAATTTCCTGAGTCCTGCCTGAGGGCCGAGACTGGACTCTTTCTCGGATGGTTCTTTTCTCTGTCGAGCGGGGAAGCATGGAATACTCGGCGGTTATCCAGCCAGTGCCGCTGTTTTTGAGGAATGGAGGGACTTTTTCATCTAAGGACGCTGCCGCGATCACCTTGGTCTTTCCGATTTCAATCAGGGCTGATCCGTCGGCGAATTCCAGGTAATCCGTCTTGATCTTGACCGGTCTGATAGAGTCGAAAGGGCGTTTATTGGCTCTCGTCATTTTGTTTCTTTGAGTATCCTGACTTCTCCCTGACAGAGTGACTTGAATTTCTCGGCGTCTTTCACGCTGCCGACCACTCCTGCTCCGTAATGCATCGGGATGAAGATATCCGCTTTTATGATATTTGCCGCCTTGGCCGCCTCCTCGGCATCCATGGTGTACTGGCCTCCGACGGGCAGCAGGGCGATGTGAACTCTTCCCAGGTCATTCATCTCCGGGATGAAATCCGTGTCGCCCGCGTGATAAACCGAGACTCCTCCAACAGTGATGATGTAGCCGAGCCATTTGCTGCCTCTGGGATGAAAAGGCTTGGATGGGTTATAAGACGGTACTCCTTTGATCTT
The DNA here is from genome assembly GCA_029882525.1 of Candidatus Aminicenantota bacterium. Lineage (GTDB taxonomy): Bacteria > Acidobacteriota > Aminicenantia > Aminicenantales > Aminicenantaceae > SOIA01. The sequence goes on from JAOUKO010000002.1 coordinate 11,779, forward strand.
GATTCCCCGGACATCCATCTCCTGCCCTGGGGTCAAGCTTCGGACGTCGCCGGATAGCCGGGAAACACAATCGGTGGCGCAGATGATGACGGTTCCTTCTTTTTTAAGGTTGTTGATATCTTTCGGGGAGAGATGGTCAGAATGGGAATGAGTGATGAGTATCAGGTCTGCCTTAGGGGCTGAGCTCGGGATTTTCCAGGGGTCGATGGTGATGACCATATCCGCTTCGATGGCAAAAGAAGCGTGGCCGTACCACTTGATGGATTTGAATATTTTTTCCACGTCTTCCTTGGTTGCCCCGGAAGATGAATGAACGGCCAAAAGAAGAAATCCGGTGGTCAGGATTAAAGCTGTCCCGATTCTCATGTTTTTCCTCCGTTATTATTAAGATTTAGTCGGATTTGCTGTCAATCCTCCTTTTCGTCGTCTGGCCGCGTCCTCCATCGGTCATGCAGCCAGAACCAGTGTGCAGGATTTTTTCTTATTTGAGCTTCTATAATCTTAGTGCATAACTGGGTGATTTTCAACACTTGCTGGTCATAGTCACCTTCCTGCTCAATTTCCAGAGGTTTAAGGAATTGGATCTGATGGATAGAAGAGGATGTTGGGAAACAGAAGAAGGGGACGAGAGGAGCCCCTGTTTTAAGGAAGAACACGGCCAGGACGGGAGTGGTGGCGGCCTTTTTTCCGAAAAAGTCGATGAAGACAGCCTGGTGTTTTTGGACATTCTGGTCGATCAGAAAACCGACAATCTCTTTTGCCCGGAGGGATTTCAGGATGTGCTTTGTGGCCTGGTGTTTGTAGACGACTCTTGAGCCGTGTCTGGCTCTGAGCTTGAGGAGCTCCTTCTCCAGGAGCGTGTTGTCCATAGCCCGGGCAATCACGTTGAGTTTTCCTTGTTTGGAAATGAAAGACTGGGAGATTTCCCAGCTTCCATAATGGGCAGAAAAGGTTATCACTCCCTTGTTTTCTCGGAGTGCATGGCGGAGATGTTCCTCTCCCTCAACCTGGATTAACCTGCCCTTTTTCTTTTCACTCAAACAGGGGAACTTGACGATTTCCATGAGAACGCCGCCGAAATGCTGGAATGAGCTTCGGGCGATTTTTTTTAGCTCATTAGAGGGGAGTTCTTTTCCGAAAGCGATATTCAGGTTGGAAAGAGCAATGCGGCGGTGTCTCCTGTCTAAGTAATATAAGGTCAATCCGAAGATTTTTCCGGCGGAGATACAGAGTTTCCTGGGCAGGATGAAGATCAGGGCCTTTAATATTTGGAAAACAAAATATTCTGGATAGTCTTTGATGCGCGCCATAGCGAATTATTGTTATATTCTCTCCAGAAGAGAAGAGATATTCAGATAGAATGCTTGTTCCGGCTCCAGGTCGATTTTTAAGTAATACACAGGGAGGGGGGCAAGATCCTTGTCATCTGATATCTTAACCACGTCCTTTTCTGTCGTGATGATAGCTTCGGCCTTGATACGATCGAATGTCTCTGAAATTCTTTTTACAGAAGGAAGAGGGTAGGAATGATGGTCAGGGAATTTCAACAGGCATGCTGGCCGGATGTTCTCTTTTTGGAGCTGAGTGAGGAATCTTTGCGGGCGAGCTATTCCGCAAAAGGCAAGGACTCTTTTCTGCTCAAGCCTATCTCTTGATTCTTGTTCGTTCTTACCAGGTCTGAAGAAGCCCCTGTTTTGAACCGTGTATTCAAAGATATCTGACTGAGGGAATCTTTTCTTCAGCCTGCCTTTCGCTCCGGCCCCCGCCTTTTTTTCGACCAGGATGATGCGGGCTCTTTTCAGGGAGGATACAGGTTCACGGAGCGCAATTTTTTCAGCCGGGTCGTAAAGAACGATATCTAAATCGCGCTGAAGGCGCAGATGTTGGAAGCCATCGTCCAGGACAACGATTTCAAAGCCAGCGTCTCTGGCCATTCGGCAGGAAGCGAGTCGGTCTTTGCCGACGAATACTCCGGACTGGGGGATATTAGAGGCCACTAGGTATGCCTCGTCACCTGAATCTTCCCAGCTTCCCCGGATGGTTTTTCCATCCGAGAGAATTCCTCCGGTCCTTTCCCATTTTCCTTTGTACCCGCGGCTGATCAGAGCAGGCTTTAATCCATTCCGGACAAGAAATGACAGCAGATTCATCGCCAGAGGCGTTTTGCCTGAGCCTCCGAAGGCAATGTTGCCTACGCTTATAACCGGGAGTGGAGCTTTTTCAGGTTTGAATGCCTTCCGGCTGTAGAGCCAGCTTTTCACCCGGCAGGCAGAACGGTGAAAAAGAGAGAAAAAGAGGAGAATAGGCTTCATCTTCTGGGGAATATACACTATTCGTTTTTCTCTTTCAAGGTGTGTTCGGGATTCAGAGGGAAGATGTGAAGTCGGGGACATGACGGCTCCACCTCTGTGCGACCTGGATGCCGCCCTCAGCCCCCGGACCCCGAGGGAACCTGTCCCGTCGGTTCCCCCCGTCGGATAAGCCGACGGGTCCCCCCTCCGCTACGGGGACTCAAGGGCGGCATCCAGGCTCGCTCAATAGAGTATGTCAAATGAATGATTTCATTAATATGAGTTGAGAAGTGCGACGCTGGTTCCCTCCATCCAAGCCAAGACCCTCCTACCCTCCACCATGGGCTTTGGATGGAGAGGAACCATCGCCGAACTTCCCCATCAGGTCAGATGTTCCCCTCTTCACGGAAATAGAGATTCTTACCGTCGGCGTATTTTTTTGACATGGCCTTGGGTCTTGTGCTAATTATAGCGGCAGGCTTCGGGACTCAAGTGAGTATTTTCACCCTGCTTCCATCCATTAACTTCCTGAATGCTTGCTGTGTGAAGAAATAACGAAAAATGAAGGTAAAAAAGAAGCGTATAGGGATGTTTTTAGTTCTGGCGACCATTCTCCTTATTTTTTTCTGCAAGGAAGATCCCCGGCTTAAAGGTATAGAGCTGGAAGTGAGCTTTTCGGAAACTCCCCTCACGGACAGGCTGTTTACGGATGTCGAGTACCTGTGGAGAACGAGGAAGGACTTCAAGAGAATGGACCGGGATCGGGCTGTGTTTGTCCACTTCTGGCATGGCAGCAACCTGATCGTGTATGACAATCATAGACCAGAGATTCCGACTTCTCAGTGGGAGCCGGGCAAAGAATACCTTTATTCGCGAAGGATCTACATTCCGCAGTTCATGGATGAGCTCGACCCTGAATTTAAAGGGACGGAGAGTTTAAGGCTCTCTATCGGTTTTTCCTTTCCCGAAGATGAGACAGGCCATTCCCTGAAGAAAATTTATGAAAGAAGACTGAAGGTCTTCCCCCCTCCTCCTGACACTCCCGAGATCGTCTACGACAACGGTTGGTATGGCTTTGAGATAGACGCTGATACTCACTTGAAGCGCTGGCGGTGGACGGCTCAAGAAGCCAGTTGTATTATCGACAACCCTCGTCGCGATGCCCTTCTGGTCATAAGGGGAGGAGTGCGGAAGGATATTCTTGACAGACAGAAAGTCATCTTCAGGATAGATGGAATGACACTGGATGAGTTCATCCCGGAAAAAAGCCATTTCGAGAAATCATACAGAATTGAGAAAGAAAAACTGGGCGAGAAGGATAAATTTCTACTGACAATCACCACTGACCAGACGCACATCCCGGCTAGAGTCTTTGCTGGCTCCGGGGATAACAGAGAATTAGGTGTTCAAATAGCCTTCATATACTTCAGATGAGGGGGCGCTTTGGAGAATTCGCTTCTGTTCAACCCGTGGGATAAGGAATTTGCTTTCCCTGGTCCTATCCCTTTTCCCTTTTTTATGGCCGTCTTCTGACCCGAGTGCGGCCCTTCTCCATCTCCTGCTTGGCCAGAGCTTCGTCTCGCTGAGCTTTCTCGATCTGGAGAGAAGTCTCGGCGATCTGCTTCTGGATGCTGTTTCTATCTGTCATATCGTCCATGCTGTAGTATTCCTGCCACAGTCCGCGCAGCTTTATGGTCAGCAGCTCGGTGTATTCTCTGGCTTGATAATACTTTGCTTCGAGCTCTTCTATTGAGGGCTGGCCTGGCTCTCTTTGATCCACGCTGCTGTCCTGTTGAGTCCCTGGTCTGCTTATGTCTCCGGATTCAGTAGGTTCGGCTTGGTCTCTGGCGGAGGACATGTTCGCGGGTACTGGAGTTGTGCCGGAGGTCTCAAATCCGGAAATGGAGAGGGCAGGTCTTTTTCTCAACTTTCCCAGGTCAGCATTGGTGACAACTGCAAATTTCTTGCCTTTGAGCATGGCTCTTCGTTCTCTTTCCTTTTTGGCCAATTCAGTCAGGCTCTGGGAGAAGAGGAGGGAGGAAAAGAATAAAGGGAGAGAGACGCCTACTATGAACTTTTTAAGTCTCATTTTTTCCTTTTCTCTGGGGCTTATTATATACGGTATGGATTCCTGTGTCAATCAGGGGAGAAGATGTTTCTCTCAAGTTTGAGGGACGGTTCTTGAACCGGGAAGGATAGGAGGGAAAAGGGATTATGATGGCTGGGGTTCAAGAACCGTCCTTTTATTTCATCTTTTAGCATTTAACTTGTGCTTCAAACATAAAATAATCCAGGTGAGTCAATATGTAAATCGCCTTTAAGGATGATTTTTGGAGTGATTTTTTTTAGTCCTCTATCACCGGGAAAGATGATGCGTACTCATCAGGAAACGGGGCAGTTTTTAGCCCTGATTATTTTTCTTTTTTATCCGATGGAGGGTTGAGGCTTTAAGACAAGAAACCTGCTAATTTTTTGAACCTTCGGATGCTGTCCGGACGGATATTTTCTTCCCGTTCGTGGAGATTTCAACGGCTCCGTGGATATCAGTCCGGTAAACTTTTGCCCCTATCTCGCTGTATCTTTTCAAGACTTCTGAGTTGGGAAATCCATAGACGTTTCCCTCCCCTGCGGAGACAACCACAATTCTGGGGGAAACCCTCAGGAGGAAGCCTTCTGAGCTCGAGGAGGGACTTCCGTGATGCGGAGATTTGAGAACCTGGCTTTGGATATCCATGAAATTTTCCATGATCTCCTCCTCAGGATGGATGCCGATGTCACCCGGAAGAAGAAAGGAGATTTGCCCGTAGGTAAGCCTGAGGACGAGCGAGTCGTCGTTGTGGACTCCGGAAACGATCAGCTCTCCCCGTTCAGGATGGAGAACTTCGATCCTGACATCTTTAACTCGTTGCGAGTCGCCCCGAAAGAACCTTCTGGAACTCACCGACCCTGGAAGCATTCTCTTGAACTCTGTGTAATCTTCGCTCTCGCTGGGGCTGAAGGCCTCCCAGAATTCCCCTATTTTGAAGTTCTTGGAGACAGCTTTCAAGCCGTTGAGATGGTCTGGATGAGCATGGGTCAGGACCAAGTAGTCGATTTTCTTTATCCCTTTCTTCCACAGAAAAGGGGAAACAATACTTTCTCCGATATCAAAGCTCCCTTCCGGGAATCCGCCTCCGTCGATAAGCATTTTTTTCTTACCCGGGAATTCGACGAGTATGGACTCTCCCTGCCCGACATCGATGATGGTGCATTTGAGATTCTTAGATAAGGAAGGAAAAGGATGAGTGATCAGGAAGAGAAAGAATGCCAGAAAACAGAGGGACAGGATCAATTTCTGCCTTTTTATTCTCGAAGGCAGGAGAAAAAGGTAGAGAAAGAGAAAATAGCCGGCCAGAATGAGGAGATGGGGAGTGGGGATTCGATAGGAGATAAAGGAAAACCTGTCCAGGAGATGTGAACTGCGGATGAGGAGGCCTATGAGAAAATTTATTCCCTTCACCAGATGTTGGGCCAGAGCGGGGCTGAGGAGCGAGAGGGGGAGAAAGATGAAGCCAGAGGCCATGATCAAGGCGACAAGAGGCAGTGCGGCGAAATTCAGGAGAAGAGAGGAAAAAGTCACTCTGTTGAATGAACTGGCCACAAAGGGCAGAACACCGAGTTGGGCAGTCAGGGAAAGAACAAATATTTCGCTGATTTTCAAGGGAAGGCGGGGAAAGTACTTGATGATCCGAGGGAAGAAGAGGATGATGGCCAGGGTGGCTGAGAAGGTCAGCTGGAAACCCAGGTTAAAGAGGCTGAACGGGTTCAGGAAAAGCAGGATGAAGGCGCTGATGGAGATCGTGTTGATGAGGTTGACGTTTCTCCAGATGAGTTTGCTGAGGAGGAAGGCAAGGGTCATGATTGTTGCCCTCATGACTGAGGGCCTCCCTTCCACCAGAAAGGCATAAAACAGGAGAGAAGCCATCACCAGCAAGTAAGAAATCCGGGTGGGAATTCGCACAAGCCTGAAAAAGGAAAAGAGGAAAAAGGAAATGATTGCGATATGGGCTCCAGATATGGCGAAAAGATGGTAGATTCCTGATTTCTGGAGGGATTGAGTGACGGAGGGGTTCATCCTTCCTCTTTCCCCCAGGAGGAGAGCTTCGAGGATGGCTCCTCGGGCAGAGATCTGGCGCTCGCCGGAGGCCGGAAAGTGTTCCTCGATTCTGTGCTGAAGATTCTGCCTGAGGATGGACAGGAGCCGCAGAGGAGAGTATTTTTTCCCGGGCTTCAATTTCTCGACGAGGAGAGGGCTTTTGGAGATGGCTCTATGGTGGATGTTCTGTCCTTTGAGATAGGAAGTCATCGAGAATGTGCCGAAGTTTTGAAAGCCCTTTTGAGGGAGAAGACGGGCTGAGACCTTGACCTCATCCTGGGAGATGAGATCGGAAGGCAAAGGAAATTCTGATGAATGGAGTAAGGTGATCCTGATATTCCCCTTTACCTGGAGTTCTTCATTTTGATAAGAGACTCTCTCCACTCTTAAGTAAAGGAAGTCCCTGTCGAGTCCGCGAGAGGGAGACTTATACAGCTTTCCGTAGAAATCAGCATAAGAGGAGAGCGTCAGTCTGCGGAGAGAGTTGTTTTCGAAATCCCTGTCGGCGAGGGTGTGCAGGCTGGCGCCGATGAAAAAAGTGGCCAGGAGGATGAAGGCGAAGCTTATTTTTTCTTTCCTGACAGAGAAGAGCAGCCAGGCAGAGGCAAGAGAAGCCAGCAGGGACAGAATCCAGCTGAGCAGGGAAAGGGAGAGAAAAGAAGAAAACAGGATGCCTGATGCGAGGGAAAGGGCGAGAAAAAGAAAAGGGAAAGACATCGGACGAAGGGCTACGGCGGATTCCTTTCCGGGTAGTTCTGCTTGTCGAGATTGTCAAAGCAGCGAATTTTCACCCGCCTATCTTAGAATCGCCCTGTAAGAAAGTCAATATTATTGCCGGAGTTGCAAGCATTTTCCATTCCCCAGCAGAAGACAAAAAAAGAGTTCAAGGTGGTGTTTCGAGAACACGTTGGTTTTGCCCCAGCGAGACCAGCACGCGATTTTCTTGACATCCACCCTGAGCCAGTTTGTATCCCGGGAAAAAGATGCTTTGCCTTTAGCTCTCTCGATTCTTTCATTAGTCTGGGTCCATGAGGATGGATATGCTCCAGAGAGGATAAGAAGAGTCAGAGAGAGACTGTTTCCTGAAAGGCTCCATAGATATCCTTGAGGAGGGAGGAAATCTCGCCCAGAGTCGCCCTGGCTTTTACGGCCTCGATAATGGGAGGGACAAGGTTTTCTTCGGATTCAACGGCTTTTTTTAATGCCTCCAGCCGGATTTTGACCTGTTTGTCTGACCGCTTTGCCTTAAGGGAAAGGAGCTTCTTGACCTGAGTTTTCTCGATTTTTTCAGGTGGAGAATAGAGGCTGAAGCGGATTTGCTCTTCTTTGTTCCGGAATTCGTTCAGTCCAACGATGATCTCTTCTTTGCTTTCCACCTGCTTTTGATACCTGTAGGCGCTTTCCTGAATCTCTTTCTGGATGAATCCTTTTTCAATGGCGGTGAGCATTCCTCCCAGCTCTTCGATTTTTCTGAGGTATTCCTGGACTTTTTTTTCGATCTGGTTGGTCAGGCTCTCAATGTAAAAAGAGCCTCCCATCGGGTCGACAGTATCAGCCACGCCGCTTTCGTAGGCGATGATCTGTTGAGTCCTGAGAGCTATTTGGGCTGATTCCTCGCTCGGAAGCGCAAGTGCCTCATCTCTGGAATTGGTGTGGAGGGACTGAGTGCCGCCCAAGACTGCAGCCAGAGCTTGAAGCGCGACCCGGACCACATTGTTGTCAGGCTGCTGGGCAAGAAGAGTCACTCCACTTGTCTGAGTATGGAACCTTAATTTCCAGGCGAGGGGATTTTTTGCCTTGAATTTCTCTTTCATCAGTCTAGCCCACAAACGTCTTGCCGCTCTGAATTTCGCGATTTCTTCGAAGAAGTTGTTGTGGCAGGCAAGGAAAAAGGAAAGGCGGGGGGCGAAGGTGTCTACATCGAGTCCTGACTTCATGGCGGCCTCGACATAGGTCAGCGCATTGGCCAGGGTAAAAGCGAGCTCCTGGACAGCGGTGGCGCCTGCTTCCCTGATGTGGTAGCCGCTGATACTCATCGTGTTCCAGTTGGGAACGTTTTTATGGCAGAAGGCAAGGATGTCTGTGATGATCTTCAAAGATGCCTGAGGAGGATAGATGTACGTTCCCCGGGCAATGTATTCTTTAAGGACATCGTTCTGGATGGTGCCGGAGAGTTTGGTCCATTTGATTCCTTTTTTTTCAGCCAGGACGAGGTACATGGCCAGAATAATGGCGGCTGTGGAGTTGATGGTCATGGAGACGCTGATCCTGTCCAGCGGAATATCCCTGAAAAGGGTTTCCATATCCTCGAGGGAGTCGATGGCCACACCGACCTTTCCCACCTCCCCTTGGGAGAGAGGATGGTCTGAGTCCAGGCCCAGTTGAGTGGGCAGGTCAAAGGCAACGCTTATCCCCGTCTGACCTTGAGAGAGGAGAAAGCGGTATCTCTTGTTGGATTCTTCAGCTGTGCCGAAGCCAGCATACTGGCGCATGGTCCACAGCTTTCCCCTGTACATGGTGGGGTAGACGCCCCTTGTAAACGGATATTCTCCGGGCTGGCCCAGCTCTTGAGAGGTATCGAAGCCGGAAAACTCTTTTTCCGTGTAAACGCGCTTGATATCTATCCGGGATGATGTACAAAATTTCTGTTTTCGCTTTTTGTCTATGGTCATGGTCTGCAAACACGAAAGTGGTGATTCTTTCCGTTCATGACTCAGACGAAGGTCAAGGGTGTTGTTTTTTTATTGAAAACGGCTTCAGACCTTGAATTCCGTTTCCATTCAAGAGATGTACTTGGAGAAGGCTTGAGCACCCGCGTAGCTGCTCTTGTCTTTCAGATCCTCCTCGATCTCCAGCAGCCTGTTGTATTTGGCTACTCTTTCACTCCGGCTAAGGGAGCCGGTTTTGATCTGGCCCGTTTTGAGGGCGACACTCAAATCGGCGATAAAGGTGTCTTCCGTCTCCCCTGAACGGTGGGAGATGACAGCAGAATAGCCATTCTGATGGGCATATCTGATAGCTTCGATGGTCTCGGTGAGAGTCCCGATCTGGTTGAGCTTGATGAGGATCGAGTTCCCGATCCCCTGCTCCACGCCCTTCTTGAATCTATCCAGGTTGGTGACAAAAATATCATCCCCGACGATCTGGATTCGCTCGCCTAGAGCCTCTGTCATGAGTTTCCAGCCTTCCCAATCGTCCTCAGCACAGCCGTCTTCGATGGAGATGACGGGGTATTCTTCAACCAGATTCTGATAATATTGAACCATCTCCTCTGATGTTCTCTGTGAACCATCCGATTTCTTAAAGACATACCTGTTATCGCCGAAGAATTCGGAGGCCGCAACGTCCAGAGCGAGATAGATGTCCTTGCCGGCTTTGAGACCAGCGGCTTCGATGCTGGACAGGATCAATTCAATGGCCTCCTCGTTGGATTTCAAGTTGGGAGCGAACCCTCCTTCGTCCCCTACGGAAGTGTTATATCCTTTGCTGCGGAGGATCTTCTTCAAATGGTGAAAGACTTCGGCGGACATCCGGATAGCCTCGGAGAAATCAGGACTTCCTGTAGGAGCGATCATGAATTCCTGGATATCGACGTTGTTGTCCGCATGGGATCCGCCGTTGAGTATATTGATCAAGGGAACGGGCAGTTGATACTCCTGACTTTTGCCCAGGTAGTGATAAAGAGGCGAGTCAAGAGCCTTTGAGGAAGCTTGAGCCACAGCCATGGACACGGAGAGGATAGCATTGGCTCCCAGTCTTTGTTTTGAAGGCGTCCCGTCGAGTTGAATAAGCCGCCTGTCTATTCCTTCTTGTTTGAGAGCATCCATACCTATTATTTCGGGTGCAATGACCTCATTCACGTTGGCAACGGCTTTCAGAACGCCTTTTCCCAGATAGCGAGAGGAATCCCCATCTCTCAATTCCAGGGCTTCGTGGGTACCAGTGGAAGCTCCGGAAGGAACAGCGGCTGCTCCCAAGGCGCCGGATTTAAGGAAGACTCTGGTGCTGACCGTGGGATTTCCCCTTGAGTCCAGCACTTCTCTGGCTCTGATTTCGGTTATGGTTGTCTTTGCCATCTCAGGATCCCCTAGATTTTTATGGATGTATCGGTTTTGTTCTGTGGAAAATAGCTATTCCGGGGCGGATGCGACTTATTTTTTTGCTGGCTCAGACTCTGCCGGCTTCTTCAAGATCTCTGATTTCTTCTTCTCGACAAAATCCTTTATGGTGTCGATTCCTTCGGCGGTTTTCTGCCTGACGACGGCTATCGCTTTTTCAGCTTCTTTGGCGACTTTCTCGTAGCTTTCCTTCGCCTTCTCTCCGGTTTTGACTGCGCTATCCTGGATTTTTTTGCGTGTTTCCGCTCCGCTTGCCGGTGCGAAAAGGATGCCCAGAACAAACCCTGTGGCTGTGCCGATCAGGAACGATACAGCAGCTTCCAGAAAACATGAATTCCTATTATCTGCCATTTTTTCTCTCCTTTCTTTTTTTCTTTATTTGCCGCCAACCAAAACGAAGAATGGGAAATAAGAGAGGCCAGTATTTAGAGGAGGGCCTGATGACTTTTGATGTCAGAAACCAGGTTATTTCTGAGAGTCCGAGCGCTGTTTTTTTGGTGGCCTCGATCGCAAGGCTTATGTCGTCCATTTTTTCCTTGAGTTTCTTGTCCGTCTCCCTCAGATTCCGGACGAGCTCTCGAACCTCGATGAGCGTATCTCCACCCTCCTTGGCGGTCCTTCGGAGCTGGAGGATGAGAGAGACAAGAAAAGTGACGAATACGACAACAGCAATAGTGATAACAAGGAACAAAAATTGGTTTAGGGTCAGCGACATGGTAACTACATAGATAAACTAAAAGCTTGAGTTTGTCAAATGTAAGGTCATAAAAGCATCTCAACCGGCCGAAACGGCTTCCCTTGAGGGACAACATCGTTGCGAAGAAACGATGTTGGGGGAATCCAAGGGGGTATGCCCTCTTGGTCGCAGGACGCTTGATGGCGTCCGAGAAGGGGAGGCAGCGAGCTGTGAGAAGGCAGGCGAGCGTTGGAAGGGGGAAAGCGGAGCTGTCCCCCCTCCAAGGAGTTTCAGGAAGGCTAAACCTGAAAGGTCGCCTCGGATCTTTCCAAAAACATTTCTACTCTTCTTGGATATAAAGGATTTGGAAGTGCTTTAAGGGCTATCTCTATATCCGTGATAAGGGCAACATCTGATCTAATGTAAACGCAGTAAATAAGGCTGCAATCTCTGTGCGGCCTGAAGCCGCCCTCAGTCCCCGAACCCCCGAGGGAACCTGTCCCGTCAGTTCCCCCCGTCGGATAAGCCGACGGGTCCCCCCTCCGCTACGGGGGCTCGAGGGCGGCATCCAGGCCCGCTCAAGAGAGGATGTCACACGAATTATTGGGTTGATATGAGTTGGGAAGAGTGGCGCCGGTTCCCCTCCATCCTCACCAAGACCCTCCCACCCTCCACCATAGGCTCCGGATGGAGGGGAACCGGCGCTTTAACAGATTACACCTCCATGATTAATTGTCACGGAAATAGATATGATTCCCTGATAAGAGACTATTTCCAGAGGACTTTACGAATCTCGACAAGATTGTACTCGTTCTCGATTTTTTTGAAAATCTGAGGGTAACTCTCTTCTTTTTTAGATTCCTGGGCCTGTTCCCATTCTCTAAACAGGGATGACGGAATGAACTCAAAATATTTTTTCAGAGTTCTGTTGATGCCTCTGAGAGCCTGCCAGTGGGTGATCATCAGCAGAGCCAGGACACCGAAGAAGACGTTCGGGCCGGGGAGGAAGGCGGCCAATCCGCTTATGGGAAGAAGGAGGGTCTCTCCGACCAGCAGGAGTATGTGTTTGGTCCTCTGCCTTTGGAGGAAGAAGTAAAACTTTGTTTTTATTTTTTTGTTATCAGGCTTTCCGGAATAGAATATCTGGATTTTATCCTCATTGAATTTCAGGATTTTTCCGAATGCCTGCTCCTGCCTCAGGATTCTTTGAGGGAGAAGCATCAGCTTTTTTTTGGCCAGCTCCCAGAATTCTTTCCAGCGCGAGGTTTTGATCTGGATTTGGCTGATTGGGTCGGAGGAGAAATACCTGTATCTATGCCTGTAGTCGCGGATAAAAAAGAATCTCATCGGAAGGAATCATTTTAGCATTTCGAGTGAAGGCCGGGCAAGGAATTCAAACTAGCGGCGCTGGCTCAGCAGATAGATGAAAAAGGGAGCGCCCACAGCGGCAGTGATGATTCCGATCGGCAGCTCGGTGGGAAAAAGGAATGTGCGAGCCAGGAGGTCTGAATAGACGAGAAAGACCCCTCCTGTTAAGGAAGAAAAGAAGAAAAGATGCCTGTGGTCAGGGCCGATGAGGATACGAACCCAATGGGGAACGACCAGCCCGATAAAACCGATGATTCCGCAGACAGAAACCGATGATGCCGCAAGCAGGGTGGATAGAACCAGGAAGGTCTTTCTCATCCGGCTCACCGGGCATCCAAGGGCTTGAGCGGTTTCATCTCCTTGAACAAGAAGGTTCATGTCCTTGGCCAGCCACTGGGCCACGACAAAACACACCAGAAAATAGGGGAGCACCGCAGTGATGTGTTTCCAGTCGGCGAGTTGAAAGCTGCCCAGGAGCCAGAAGACGGCCTGTTCGTATGACTCCGATTTGAAGAAGATCAAAAAGGATGTCAGAGCCGAGGCCAGGGCGCCGGCAGCGATCCCTGTCAGAAGCAGGGTTTCCACTTTGAAAACTCCTTTTCTCTGAGAAAGGAGATAAACAAGGAAGACGATACCGAAACCAGAAGCGAAAGCAAACAGGCTCTGGAGAGAGAGGCCGAGGAATGAGATGTTCCAACCGAGGTAAATACAGAGAACTGCGCCAAAGGAAGCGCCGGATGAAACGCCGACCACAAACGGCCCTGCCATCGGATTCTGGAAGTAACCCTGGAGGATTGCCCCCGAGAGGGAGAGACTGGCGCCGACCAGGAAAGCCAGGAGTGCGCGAGACAGCCTGAGGTCAATGAGAATTATCTTGAGATTTTCATCGCCTTGACCTTGGAACACAAAGCCAAACAAGTCCTTCAGATCGGTCTCCACAGGGCCCTCGAGGAGAGAAAGAAGAAAGCCCAGGACAAAAAGGAAAAGCAGACCGGAGAGGAGAATCCGTCTTTTTGAATTCGGCCTCATCTTTCCCTTTCGAAGCATTGGGGATGGAGAAGGCGCGCCAGCTCTTCGAGCGCATCCACGAGACGGGGCCCAGGTCTTGTGGCCAGGTTTTCGTCCAAAAAGTATATCCTGTCGGATGCGACTGCTTGTATCCCTTTAAGATGAGCCTCGCTTTTTATCCAGTCTCTGGTTTTCAAGAAATCTTCCTCGGACTTGGAGAGAACGATGATGGCCTCCGGGTTTTCATGGATGAGCTGTTCCCGGTTGAAATTAAGCCATTTCCTGGAAATGCGGCCGGCGATGTTCACACCCCTTGCTTTCTGGATAAGGTCATGGAGGAAGCTTTCCTTTCCGCAGGTCCAGAAGCCTACGCCATGGAGAGAGAGGAAGACTTTCGGCTCATGCTTGACCTCCCGGAGAGATGAGAGGACCCTATCGTATCTTTCTCTCAAGGATTGGATGAGGGCCTCCGCCTTTTGCTCATTATGGCTGACCATTCCCACTTTCTGGATGATGGAAAAAAGGGACTCGATATTCGTCCCCATCTCAAGGACATACAGAGGAAGATGAAGGGCTCTGAGACGCTCAAGCGTCCTTAGAGGGTTCCCCCGGAAACCGATGATCAGGTCCGGGTTAAGAGCTTTTATCTTTTCCAGGTTCGGGTCGACCATTCCCCCGATCTTCTCTTTTTTCAATGCTTCTTCGGGAAAATCGCAGAAGCGGGTGACGCCGACAACTTTTTCACCTAAGCCGAGGGCAAACAGGATTTCCGTGATGTTGGGAGTTAAAGAAATAATACGCTGAGGAGGTGAGTTCAACCTGAAGGTAAAGCCGAGGTCATCCTTGATGATCTTTTCCTGGATTCCGAGAACAGGGCTGTTCAAGGAGATGAGGAGGAGCACGATAGCTGTCTTTTTCCGTTTCATGACTGTCTTCCCGGCTTCGGGATAAGTGATATCTCTGGGAGTCTGGAATGGGGGTTTTCCCTTATCTCCACATCCGCCTCGAAGACGTCTTTGATGTGATCCTTGGTGATCATTTTTTGCGGGGGGCCTGAACCGTAGATCCGGCCTTGTTTGAGGAACATGAGTTGGTGGGAATAGGGCACGGCGAGGTTTATGTTATGCTCAGTCGTCAGGATGGTTTTCCCCTTCTCTTCTTGGAGTCGCTTGAGTATCTGGTAGATTTCGACCTGGTAATGGATGTCCAGATGGGAACTGGGTTCATCCAGAAAAAGGAGCGGCGTGTCCTGGGCCAAAGCCCGGGCAATCATCACCCGCTGGCGTTCTCCGCCGCTGAGATGAGCGATCTTCTTTTCTTTCAGATGGGCAGTCTGGGTGAGGTCCATGACTTCGTCAATGATCCCTGAGTCAACAGCCGAAGTCCCTCCCCACCGGCCCTGATGGGCGTATCTTCCCATGTGTATGATCTCTGTCACACTGAACTCGAAGGTCAAACCGGATATCTGAGGCACGTAGGCTATTTTTTTGGCGATTTGTCTGGGATTCAGTGAGAAAAGGTCTTCTCCCTCGACCTCGATCCGACCGGATACATTCTTCAGAAGGCCTTGAAGGGCTTTGATCAGGGTGCTTTTCCCGGAGCCGTTTTGGCCGAGGATAGAGATGAATTCCCCTTGTTCCAGGAAAAAAGAGATGTCTGTAATGACATATCCGTTCTCGTACCCGGCACAAAGGTTTGTGACATCAAGAATAGTCATCTCTGAAAGCGGAAGGCCCTGCCTTCTCCTGTCAGGAAGAAATCTGACTCAAATTTATGATTTTTTAATTCTTTTCTAAAAGACCATTTTTGTCAAGCTGGGGTCGGAAGAATCTCTATTTCCATGACAATTAATTATGAATGTGTAATCTGTTAAAGCGCCGGTTCCCCTCCATCCTTGCCAAGACCCTCCCGCCCTCCTTCATGGGCTTCGGATGGAGGAGAACCGTCGCCGCAATTCTCCATTAGGTCAGATGTTGCCCTTATCACGGATATAGAGATGATTATGTTGCGGTCAGATTTCTTGACTTTTAAGGGTAATGAATCTAACATTTATGATTGAATTTCTGGAGCGGAAAAACAGAAGAGAAGTCCTTTCTCTTCCTTTTTCTCCGTAAAAGAAGTTGAGGAACCGCGAGAAATGAAAGATGATTACGATTTTCTGAAGATCGAAGAGAAGTGGCAGAAGATCTGGGAGAAGGAAGGGTCGTTTCAGTCCTGTGAAGACCCTCAAAAGACAAAGTATTACTGCCTCGAAATGTATCCCTATCCCTCTGGACGAATACACATGGGACAGGTCCGGAATTACACCATCGGTGATGTCATCTCTCGCTACATGTTCATGAAGGGATTTAACGTCATCCACCCCATAGGCTGGGATGCTCTGGGGATGCCAGCCGAGAATGCAGCTATTACGGAGGGAATTCATCCCCAAAAGTGGACTCTGGATAACATTGACCATATGAGAGGCCAGTTGAAACGGCTGGGATTCAGCTATGATTGGTCGAGAGAAGTGAACACCTGTTTGCCGGAGTACTACAAGTGGAACCAATGGATTTTCCTGAAGATGTTTGACCGCGGCTTGGCCTACCGCAAGGAGAGCTGGGTGAACTGGTGTCCGCAGTGCCAGACCGTTCTGGCCAACGAACAGGTCATCGGAGACCGATGCTGGCGGTGTGATTCCCTGGTCAAGCAGAAAAAGATGGAGCAGTGGTTCTTGAAGATAACCGATTACGGAGAAGAGCTGCTCTCCGGCCATGAGCTTCTGGAAAAATGGCCTGAGCATGTCCTTCTCATGCAGAAAAACTGGATCGGGAGGAGCACAGGAGCTCACGTCACTTTTCCTCTTCTTGATTCTTCCCGGTCCATCGAAGTTTTCACCACCAGGGTCGACACGATATACGGCGCGACTTTTATCTCCCTTTCGCCTGAACATCCCCTCAGCCAGGAGTTGATCGCCGACTCCGCAGAAAAAGAGAGGTTGAGAGAGTGGATAGAGAGAAATGTCAAGGCCATGCGCCTCAGGAAGGACCTCGGAGATTTGGAGAAGGAAGGTGTCGACACCGGCAAAAAAGCCATCAATCCTTACAACGGCAAGGAAATACCGGTATGGATCTCCAATTACGTCTTGATGGAATACGGGACCGGCGCTATCATGGCTGTCCCCGCCCATGACCAGAGGGATTTCGAGTTTGCCCGGAAATACTCCCTGCCTATTTTGGAAGTCATCGTTCCCGAGGGGGAATCTCCCAAGGGGGAGCTTGATGAGGCTTTCGAAGGATACGGGGTGCTCGTCAACTCCGGGCCCTTTTCCGGCCTGAAAAGTGAAGAGGCGATGGAAGAGATGGCCCGGCATGCCGATGAAAACAATTTTGGCAGGAAAAGCGTGCTCTACCGCCTCCGGGATTGGGGGATTTCCCGGCAGCGTTACTGGGGGACGCCGATTCCCATCATCTACTGTCAGAAATGCGGGATCGTCGGAGTTCCCTATGGGGACCTGCCCGTCCTCCTCCCCCCTGAGGTGGAATTTACCGGGGAAGAGGGTTCCCCTCTTGAGAATGTGGAGAGTTTTATTAAGACCACTTGCCCCAAATGCAAGGGGGAAGCCAGGCGGGAGACAGACACCATGGATACTTTCTTTGATTCCTCCTGGTATTACTTCCGTTACACCTCAGCCCATGAAGAAAAGTCGCCTTTCAATCCCCAGAATGCGGATTACTGGCTGCCGGTTGATCTTTATATCGGTGGTGTGGAGCATGCCATCCTCCACCTGATTTATGCCCGCTTTTTCTGCAAGTTTTTCAGGGATTTTGGCCTGACCGCAGTCGATGAGCCTTTTCCCCGGCTGCTGGCTCAAGGCATGGTGGTCAAGGACGGGGCTAAGATGTCCAAATCCAAGGGGAACGTGGTCGATCCCGATGACATAGTTGAGAAATTCGGGGCGGACACACTGAGGCTTTTTATTCTCTTTGCCTCGCCTCCGGAGAAAGAGTTCATCTGGAATGATGAAGGGATAGAGGGATGCTTCAGATTCTTGAATCGCCTTTGGGCGATCGTTCATGAAAACCGGGACCTGTACGCAGAAAAGGCTGCTGCTCCAAAGGGAAAGATGGGAGAAGAAGCGAAGATGTTGAGGATCAAGATGCACCAGACCATAAGAAAAGTCAGCGAAGATATCGAGATAAGATACCATTTGAACACCGCTATCAGCTCTTTGATGGAATTTTATAACCAGATAAAGAGGGATAAAGAGAGTTTGAGGCAGAGCCAGCCGGGAAGAGTCGTGTTGAGGGAATCCCTGGAGAGTCTCGTCCTGCTTCTTTCCCCCTTCGCTCCTCACATCTGCGAAGAGCTTTGGGAGAGGACTGGCCACGAGGACTTCCTCTTCCGGACTCCCTGGCCGTCGTTTGATCCTGTACTCGCCAGTGAGGAAAGAGTCACTGTTGTTGTCCAGGTCAACGGCAAGCTGAGGGATAAATTTGAGATAGAGAGGGATTCATCCCAAGAGGAAGTCAAAGAAAAGGCGCTCGCTTTGAGCCGGATACAAGCTATCGTTGGGGACAGGAAGCTGAGGAAGATCATTCACGTTAAGAATAAGTTGATTAACATAGTGATATAGATTTTTTCCGGAATTGGCATGAGAAAATGGTTCTCTTCCATTGTGTGTAAGTAATTTTATGAGTAAAATACGCGGAAATGGCATCGCTCCCTTCAGGTTTTTAACGCCATTCCCGTGTATTTTACCTACACTACCTGGAAGAGAATCGAAAAAATTAATTGTGTTACTTCTCGTCTGCCTGTTTCTCTTCCAGTGCGGATATCATCTCCGGGGGACAGGGAGCTTTCTCCCTCCTCATATAAAGAGAGTCAGCGTTCCGATGTTTAAAAACCTGACCACACGCTTTGAGCTGGACCTGAAGTTGACCCACAGCGTGATCGATGAACTCGTGGCAAGGGGTAAAGTTGAGATTATGGAAGATATTCAGTCTGCTGATGCCGTTCTGATCGGGGAGATTGTCGACTTCAGAGCGACTCCGATTGCTTTTGCCAGGGACGCTTCGGCTGATCGGTACAATATTATCGTTGTCACCAGAATCACTTTGAAGGACCTTGTCACCAAGAAGGTTATTTTCTCCAACCCTAATTTTCGTTACCATGAGGAATACGAAGTGCCGGAAGGGTTGGATTTTGAGACCGTGGAATCAGAAGCTTTGGACAAGATCGCAGAGAAATTCGCCCGGAGCTTGGTGACCAACATCCTGGAAGGATTTTAGGGGGTGTATAGTTTTTTTCTGAACCGGGAGATCAACGAGGAGTCTCTTGTTCTTTGTTATTTTCTACACGGGGAAGAGACCTTCCTTGCCTTCCAGTTCATCGAAGAGCTAAGAGAAGCCCTGGTTACGAAGGAAGTCCGGGAATATAACGTAGAACGGTTCAACCTGGATGAGAATTCCTGGGCAGAAATCATCGATCTGGCTCGGACCATTCCCTTTTTTCTGTCTCCCTGGCGCATCATCGTGGTCGAAGGCTCAAAAGGAAGAAGGGAAAACCTCTCTTCCCTCGACCAGAAAATATTAGAGGACTATTTTTCTTCTCCTTCTTCGAGGACTCTCATCGTCATCATCTTCTCAGGGAAAATAAGAAAAAACAGCTCCTTATTCAAGTTTTTCAAATCACTCCCCTCGTCTCTAGTGCAATCCAGGGAATTGAGGCCTTTGAAGGATAGGCCGCTCTATACCTGGATGTTGAAAAAGTTTTCGTCTCAAGGGAAGTCGGCCACGCCCGAGGCAATGAGAAGGCTTGAGGAGCTTACAGGAAATGACCTCCGCCAGATCAACAACGAGGTGGAAAAGCTCATAACGTTCACCGGTGAGAAGGCGGTCATCGAGCTGGATGACGTGAACCAAATCTCCGGCTGGGTAAAAAGCTTCTTCGAGTGGGAGATGTCTGACAGCCTGGCCAAAGCTGATTTTGAGCAATGTCTTCTTGCACTGAGCAGCTTATTCAAGGAAGGGATTAAGCCTGTGTATATCCTCGGCCTGGTGGTCAGATTTTTCCGGGATATCTTATTGGCCAAGCTCTTGGTGAAAGAGAAAAATACAGATAAAAAAGCGATATTCAAGGAGTTGCGGCCCCAAATCCAGGAAAAGTTTGGAGATTTCTATTCCGCCAAGTTTAAAGAGTTTTTCTCTTTAGTGGATATGTTCTCCATGCAGGATTTGCATCATATCCTGGCTGAGCTGGAAGAAGTGGATATTAAGATGAAAACATCAGACTCAAACCCCAAGACACTTCTGGAGACCTTCCTCTTTGATTATTGCCGTTCTCGGAGAATGGAAAAAACTACTTGGAGGGAGGAGAGGTGATCATTTCGACCTGGTGGCTTAGCCTCGATTTGTATCGGCTGCCTTTATTTTCGTGGATGGCTCCCTTTTTAACGGACTTATCGATGAGGGAGAATGTGGGCGGAAGAAGCGCCTGGGCGGTTTCCTTATCCTTATTCTGGATGGCTTCTCTTAATTTTTTGATCTGTTTGCGCAGAGTGGATTTGTTCATCTTGTTTATCGCGCTTCTGCGTAGACTTCGCCTCCACTGTCGTACGGCTGATTTGTGATAAGCCATTTCTCTCTCCTTTGTGAAAGTGGTATGATAAGATATATCTCCTTTAAAGTCAACATTTTTAGATTGATGAATCAGAAATGGATTGCCATGAGGAGACAGCAGAGCATAAAATGGAGCCAAGCTTCAGAAGATGCCTGAGCAGTCGGTCAGGACACAAACAGAAGGCCTTGATTTCTATGTCTCCGGCTGAAAACTCAGACTGAAGAGTGAGAATGAAGCAGACAGACCAGAACCGCAGAGTGCTGAGGTCAACTTTTGTCATGGCCTCCCCAACCTTTATGAGCAGGGTGCTGGGGTTATTCCGAGACATACTCCAAGCCAAATTCATGGGGACAAGCGATAGTATGGATGCCTTCACCATTGGCTATCTCATCCCTAATTTATTGCGAAGGTTGACGGCTGAGGGAGCGATGACCGCAGCTTTTATTCCCGTCTTCACTCAGATGAAAAAAGAAAAAACAAAAGAGGAGCTCTGGAGGTTTGCCAACGCCTTCTTCTACGACCTGACCATGATCATGGCTGTTCTTATGGTTCTGGGCATGGTTTTTTCCCCTTTTCTGGTCAGGATTATCGCGCCGGGTTTTGGAGATGTTTCGGGCAAATGGGGACTAACGGCTGTTCTCAACCGGGTCATGTTTCCTTATATATTTCTCATCAGCCTGGCTGCTCTGGCCATGGCTATTCTCAACTCATTCCATAAGTTCTTTGTTCCTGCCTTTACTCCGGTTCTTTTCAACCTGTCGATCATCATTGCGGCGCTTTTTTTTGCTCATAAAGCCGAGGAGCCTGCGATCGTGTTTGCTGTCGGGGTTGTGATCGGGGGTGTTCTCCAACTGGCCTTTCAGCTGCCTTTCCTGTGGAAAAATGGCATGCGCTTCAGGTTCGGGCTTTCCTTTGCTCATCCGGCAGTGCGTAAAGTCGGGAAGCTCATGGTCCCCGGTATGTTTGGTGCCGGAATTATTCAGATCAACTACGCCATAAGCAGGATATTTGCTTCCTTTTTAGAGGTAGGGAGTGCTTCCTCTCTCTATTTCGGCTCTAGAGTCCAGGAACTCACCCTCGGCCTGTTCGCGATCGGCCTTTCGATTGCCCTTCTGCCTACTTTTTCCGAGCAGGCTCTCCTTAAGGATATTTCGGGCATGAAAAGGACTCTCGTCTTTTCTTTCAAGTTCATATTTTTTATAACCTTTCCCGCTATGGTAGGATTGCTGATCCTCAACCGTCCCATAATTCAAGTTCTTCTGGAAAGAGGCCTCTTCAGTCCTCAATCCACTGACATGACTTCCCAGTGCCTTTTCTATTTTGCCTTTGGCCTTCCCTTTATCTCCGGTGTGAAAATTCTTTCCCCCGCTTTTTACTCCTTCAAGGATATAAAAACTCCCGTCATCGTGTCCTTTTTCGTCATGGTTGCCTACATCGGCCTGTCTTTGGTTTTGATGAATCCTCTTCGTGTCGGGGGTATTGCTCTTGCTTTATCCTTGTCTTCGGTCTTCAACTTCATCGCTCTTTTCTTTCTTTTGGAGAGGAAGATCGGGCGGATAGAGAAGAAAGGATTTGTCATATCTGGTTTAAAATCCGCCTTTTCAGCCGGCTTGATGGGGATTGCGGTCTGGTTCTTCATGAGACAGTTCGATTTCTCTCGGCTTGTTTTCTTGAAGCAGCTGGGTGTTCTGTGTGCAGCCGTGGCCTTGGGAATCCTGGTCTATTTGTTGTTGAGCCTGCTCTTTAGCCATGAAGATGTGAGAAGTTTGAAGGAAGTCCTGGCACGCGAAAAAATCACAACAGAAAGTAAGGAAAAGCGGTGAAGATCGTCCTGCAGAGAGTCAAACAAGCTGCAGTCGAAGTGAATAAACAAACGGTGGGGCAGATAAGCAAAGGAGTCTGCCTCCTCATCGGCGTCGAGAAGGGGGATACTGAGGAAGAGACTCTGTATTTAGCCCATAAAATCACGGAGTTAAGGATTTTTCCTGACGAAGAAGGAAAGATGAATCTTTCTCTTCTTGATATCCTGGGAGAAGTGCTTGCTGTCTCCCAGTTCACGCTTGCTGCCTCTCTGAAAAAGGGAAGGAGGCCCAGCTTTGACAACGCCGAGGACCCGGAAAGGGCGGAAAGGCTCTTTCGTTTTTTTGTGGATATGATCAAGGAGAAAGGAATTAAGGTCGAGACAGGGGTCTTCGGAGCTCTTATGGATGTCCGTTTGGTAAACGACGGCCCTGTCACCTTCATCCTGGAGAAAAAGAAGCTTCCTTGAAGAATTGGGCTTTAAGGAGAGGCTTGATTCGGGATTTAAACCAGTTCCAGGATATGCCCCATTTTCTCTTTCTTGGTCTTCAGGTATTTAAGGTTGTTCTTGTTGGGGGGAACTTCGAGGGGGACACGCTCGACGATCTCCAGACCGTAGCCTGACAGCCCGACGAATTTGCGCGGATTGTTGGTGATCAAACGGAGTTTGGTCGCTCCCAAGGCCACTAGAATCTGCGCGCCTATCCCATAATCTCTCTGGTCAGGTTTGAAGCCCAGCTTCTGGTTGGCCTCAACGGTGTCAGCACCATGGTCCTGGATGGCATAGGCCTTGATTTTGTTGGTGAAACCGATGCCTCTTCCTTCATGGCCGATGATGTAGAGGATGATCCCTTTTCCTTTCTTGTCGATCATTTTCATGGCCCGCTGAAGCTGTTCCCCGCAGTCGCAGCGGATGGAACCGAAAGTGTCTCCGGTGAGGCACTGGGAGTGTGCCCTGACCAGAGTGGGCTCTCCTTCTTGGATTTCCCCTTTGACCAGAGCAATGTGATGCTCTTTGTGGATAATGTCTTCATAGATCATGATCTTGAATTCCCCGAATTTGGTGGGAAGATGGGCTTCCTCGATTTTCTTGACAAGTGTTTCGTGATTCATCCGGTATTTTATAAGGTCAGCGATGGTCAGGATGGGGATGTTGTGAGCCCGGCTGAACTCATCCAGATGAGGCATCCTGGCCATGGTGCCGTCTTCGTCCATGATTTCGCAGATAACCCCCGCGGGCATTAAACCGGCCATCCGGGTGAGATCGACGGCGGCTTCTGTCTGGCCGGCCCTTTCCAGAACGCCTCCTTCCCTTGCCTCTAGAGGGAAAATGTGACCAGGACGGGTGAGGTCAGAGGGTTGAGTCTGGGGATGGATGGCCGTCAATATGGTTTTAGCCCGGTCATAGGCAGAAATTCCTGTTGTCACGCCTTCTTTGGCATCTATGGAAACAGTAAAAGCGGTTTTATAGGGAGCGGTATTGTCTCTGACCATCAGAGGAAGATGGAGCTGCTTGAGCCTCTCTCGCTTGAGGGGTAAACAGATCAAACCCCGGCCGTATTTGGTCATAAAATTGATGATCTCTGGAGTCGCTTTTTCGGCCGCGACCATAAGATCGCCTTCATTCTCCCTGTCTTCGTCATCAACGATAATGATGAGCTTTCCTGCTTTTACAGCCTTTATCGCCTGCTCGACGGACGCTGTTTTGGGTTTTTTCATTTTCTGCCCTCTGTTCTCTTGCTGTTCTATGGTTTTTCTTTGGATATCCAATTATACACGTATTTTCCGATCATGTCACATTCTATGTTTACCAGGTCTCCTCGTTTAATGTCCCTGAGGTTGGATTTTTCTATCGTGACCGGGATGAGCTCGACCTCGAACAAGGCAGAGCCGAGCTCCGCCAGAGTGAGACTGACACCATTCAGTGCGACTGAGCCTTTGGGGATGAAATAAGGTCCAAGTTCAGGAGGATAAGAAACGGCCAATCGCCTTCCGGTCCTTTTCTCGGATATTTTGAGAACCCTGCCAGTGGAATCGATGTGCCCTGTCACCAGATGGCCGCTGAGGGGAGAGGATAGAGTGAGAGGCTGTTCCAGGTTGAGTTTGGCCCCGGGTCTCAGAGAGCCTAAAGTTGTTTTCTGGAGCGTTTCCTGGGAGAGGTTGAAGTAGAAAATACTTTTTTCTCTCTTGCTAATGGTCAGGCAGACGCCGTTTACGGCCAAGCTTTCTCCGATCTCCATTCGGTAGATGTCGGAAGGCACCTCAACAGCCATTTCCTGTTTTCCCCGTCGATAGCCTTTGAACCGGCCTAAATGATGAATGATTCCAGTAAACATCAGAAATACCCCTCCATGATGATATCTTCATCGATTTGGAAAGAATGAGTTCTCTTCAGATAGAGAGAATCTTTGATAAGATCGACCCCCTTTCCCTGGAGAAAAGAAGGAGCTGTCGCCCCTCCGATCAGCTTGGGGGAGATGCTGACGAAAACTTTGTCCACCAGCTTTTCCTCGAACATCGACGTCAGAAGGCGCCCCCCTCCTTCCACCAATACGCTCGATATCTCGTGAAGGCCCAGCCAGGAGATGACTTTTTTGAGGGTGATTCTGGACGAAGAGAAAATAATGACCTCAACTCCGCTTCTGCGCAAGGCATCGGCTTTTTTTATAGGGGCGTTTTTGGTGGTGAAAACCAGGATTTTTCCTTGCGAAAGGGTGGAAAGGATCCTGGCTTTTAAAGGGAAGCGCAGATGGGAATCGAGGATTATCCGTGTCAGCCGCTTTCCTTTCCAGTTGGGATGGCGAATAGTCAGCAGGGGGTCGTCTTTGATGAGCGTGTTCACACCGATCATCAACGCATCATATTCCCCCCTAAGAAGATGAAAATACTCTCTTGTTTGAGGAGATGAGATCCAACGTGAGGAGAATTTTTTCGTGCCGATTTTCCCATCAAGGCTGACCGCAGCTTTGGCGGTGACAAACGGGATTTTTTTTGTGATGTATTTCAAGTATGTTTCGTTCAGACGCCTGTTTTTCTCTTGCAGAAGCCCTACTGAGACCTCGATTCCCGCTTCTCTTATCCTTTTGACCCCCTTCTTGTACACGAGCGGATTGGGGTCGAGGTCCGAGATGACGACTCTTTTCAACCCTGCCGGCAGGAGGGCATCTATGCAGGGCGGTGTTTTTCCCCAGTGGACGCAGGGCTCAAGAGTGATGTAAGCAGTGCTGTTCCTGGCCAGAGAGCCCGCTTTCCGGAGAGCCGCGACTTCGGCATGGGGCTGACCGGGTTTTTCATGATACCCGTCGCCCACGATTATATCTCCTTTGACGAGGACCGCTCCCACATAAGGATTCGGACTGGCCCATCCTACAGCCTTTTCCGCTAGGGCATAAGCCATCTGGAGGTAGAAGATGTCTTTTTGGTTTTTCATGAAAGAAGAGCGCTGGCAAAATTATGAGGAGAGAAAGAAAGCATGTCTTTTTCTCCTTCACCTATGCCGATGAATTTCACCGGAAGTTTCAGTTCGTCAACGATACTGATGACACTCCCTCCCTTGGCTGTTCCGTCCAGTTTAGAGAGGAAAATCCCGGTCAAGCCTGAGAATTTTATAAATTCCTGGGCTTGAATCAGTGCATTTTGTCCTATGCTGGCATCGAGGACGAGCAGAATCTCTTGAGGAGCGTCTTCGATCTGCTTTGAGATGACTCGCTTGATCTTTTCCAGCTCATTCATGAGGTTGGTGTTGGTATGGATCCTTCCGGCTGTGTCGACGAGGAGTAGCTGGTAAGAGCGAGCCTTGAAGGATTGGATGGCATCGAAGGCCACAGATGCAGGGTCTGCTCCATACTGGCCTTTGATAACAGGGATGTTCAGTTTTTTCCCCCACAAGACAAGCTGTTCTTGAGCCGCTGCTCGGAAAGTATCAGCCGCAACCATCAGTACGCTCCTCCCTTTCTGTTGAAAATGGTAAGCCAGTTTGGCCAAGGAAGTCGTTTTGCCTCCGCCGTTAATCCCGACCATCATGACGACAGATTGGGAATGATCCACATCGAAGCTTGAAGGGTACTGAGAAAGGATCTTAACGATTTCCTCCTCCAGGGTTTTCTTGATTGTCTGAAAGGAGTCGGTTTTTTTGCTCTTCTCTCTGATGGAACCAATGATTTTCTCTGTGGAGGATAAACCCACATCAGCCAGGATCAATGATTCAGCCAGGTCCTCCAGTGTCTCTTCCAGGTCTTTGGCGCTGCGGATCAGCTCTTCAAATTTTTCTTTGAAGGCTTTCCGTGTTTCTGCCAGCTTTTCTTTAAGGCTTCCAAGCATATCACAATCATTATATTTTTCGCGTTTTTTAAAGTCAAAGGGACGTTTGGCTCCACCCCTTATCCTCAGGCCAGGTTTATATAAAAAATTCCAAGTTGTGAATTGTTTCTGGAAGAATCTTTCTTTCCGTGATGAGGGAAACATCTGACCTAACAGGGAACGGCGGTGACGGTTTCCCCTTCATCCGAAGTCCATGGTGGGGGGTGGGAGGGTCTTGGCTTGGATGGAGGGGAAACCGGCGTCGCGATAGATTACACCTTTATTATTAATTGTCACAGAAATAGAGATGTCCCCTTTTTCTAATGTAAACGCAGTAAATATGGTTACAATCTCTAGGCGGCCCGAAGCCGCCCAAGATGGAATGTCACAAGAATTATTGCATTAATACTAGGAAGAGTAGCCTGTCCCCTTTTTTTGTGGTAAATTGAGAGAGTCCATGGACAACACGATCTGGGTCTACAATCCTCCTTCAGAGGAGGCCTGTGCGCTTGCCAGGGAGCTTGGAATTCCGCTGGAAATAGCCCAGATACTGGTCAACCGGGGAATCCGAGATCCAGAGATAGCCCACACGTTTCTCTATGGAGAGCTGGGAAAGCTTCACAACCCCTACTTGATGAAGGGGATGAAAGAGGCCGTGGAAAGAATCAAGCAGGCTATCTCCCAGGGAGAGAAAATTCTCGTTTTTGGCGATTATGATGTGGACGGGGTCCTTTCTGTCGTCATCCTTCGCAGAGCACTGGGATTTTTAGGGGCTGACGTGGATTACTTCATTCCGGATAGATTGAAATACGGCTACGGCATCAAAGAGGAATTCATCGATATCGTGCTGGAAAGAGAAGCCGGCCTGGTGATCAGCGTCGATTGCGGAATAAAGGCTGTGCCGTTTACCAGAAGAGCTAAGGTCGAAGGGATCGATGTGATCATCACCGATCATCATCTCCCCGGAGAAACCCTTCCAGAGGCAGAGGCCATACTCAATCCCGTCCTTGAGGACTCAGGTTATCCAGATAAAGGCTTGGCGGGCATTGGCGTTGTCTTCAAATTGATCCAGGCGCTCTCAGAGGAAGAAGAGATGGCCTCACAGCTTGCTCACTACATGAAATTCGTCTCCATTGGAACCATAGCCGATGTATCGGAGTTGAGGGGAGAAAACAGGCTTTTCGTAAGAAATGGGCTTGAAGACCTGGGAGAGGACTCAGACATCGGGCTATCCAGCCTTTTGGACATATGCGGCCTAAAAGGCAGAAAAGTGTCTGTGGGAGACGTTGGTTTCAGGATCGGGCCAAGGATCAATGCTGCGGGGAGAATGGGGATGGCTGACCTGGCTGTGCGCCTTTTTTTCTCCGACTCCTGGGAAGAATCGGTGGAGATTGCGTCACGCCTCGATAGCCTGAATGCCAAAAGGCAGAAAGTGCAGGAAAGGACATACAATCAGGCCTTGAATATGATCCAGAGCAGGGGGCTCGATAAGAGATACAAATTTTTAATACTGGGTTGTGAGGAATGGCATCGGGGGGTCGTCGGTATCGTGGCTTCTAAGCTGAAGGATTTTTTTCACAGGCCTGTCCTCCTTTTTACCTACGAGGATGAAAAAGCATGTGGCTCAGGAAGAAGCATCAGTGAGTTTCCGATTATTGAATGCCTGGATGAATGCAAGGATTTGTTGTCAACTTATGGAGGACACAGCATGGCTGTTGGCTGCGTCCTTCCTCTGGAAAAGATGACGGTTTTCAAAGAGAATGTCAATGCCATTGCCAACGCCCGGCTTTCCGATGAAGACCTGAAAAGAAAAATTTACGTTGATTCAAAAATAGAATTTTCTGACATCAGTTCTGATTTCTTGGGGAATTATTCCCGCCTTTCTCCGTTTGGCGTGGGGAATCCGACTCCCATATTTCTGACGAAGGGTGCAGAGGTGGCTCGCCAACCCCAGAGAATCAAGGGGAAACACAGTAAATTTTTACTGAAGCAGAAAGGTTGTTTCTTTGAGGCTCTGGGATGGGACAGGAGTGATTGGGCTCTGGAGTATCAGAGAGGTGAAAGAATCGACGTGGCTTATTCCTTACAGTTTTCTGAGTACCTCGGGGAGACAAAGATGAGCCTGTCCGTAGAAGACATCAAGAGACAGGATTGAACTCGAAGGATTGAGATGGGTTTCCAAAAAACCATGAAAATCGCTGTCGCAGTGCTGCTCTTGATCGTTCTGGCTGTGATCGCGAGGCATCTCTTGACCAGTTCTCAGGGAGAAGCCCTTATCCCGGCAAAGAAAGAGGAGATCGCCCAGCAAAAAATAGAGAAAAAGGAGAAGGGTGAATACATAGAGTGGAAGGGCGCAGAGGAATATGTTAAGGCCAAGGCTGACAGACATTTCGCTGGAGAGGATGATAAATATTATTTGGAAGGACAGGTCGAAGTCGTTTTTTTTAAGAGGAGAGAAGGCAGAGATATCTTCCTTAATGGGGACAGAGTCAGCCATGATAAAGACTGGAATCAAATAATCTCCTCAGGTCAGGCCAGCGCGAGATTTAAAGATCTGACGATCGAGTCCATTCTGTTGAATTATGACAATAAAAAAGAAGTTTTCAGGACTGATAAAGGGATTCTTTTTTCGTCACAGAGGCTGGAAGGGTCTGCCCAGAATATGGTGTACTGGATGAAGCAGGAAAGGCTCCAACTCAGAGAGAACGTACGCCTTCGAATAAAGCCGAAAAGAGAAACGTCTGTGCCGCTTGAAGTCTGGGGAAAAAGGCTTGATTATGATGAGAAAACGAAGCGGGGCCAAGTGGAGGGAGATGTACAGCTTTTTCATGGGGAGAGCCGTGCTTCGGCGGAGGTTGTCCGGTTTGAGCTTTCTCCTGACGGGGAACAGATAAAAACCTTGATTTTAGAGAAGAACGCCCGAGCATATCTGGTAGCAGAAGGAAAGGAAACCACCCCTTCGCAAGATGATTCGTCTTTTTTTGTCCAGAGTGCAAGACGTGACATTGAGGCCAGAGAGATCGCTTTGAAGTTTTTTGAGGAGATTTCAGAGCTCAATGAGGTCAGGGCTACAGGAGGTGCCTCGGTTAAGTTCATCTCTTCCAACGGCAGTTTTACTCATGTCAGGGGTGAATCGGTTGAGTTTGAGTTTGATACGGAAGGAGAACTGACCCGATTCCTGGCATCAAAGAGTGCCAGTGTGACCAAACAGGGAGAGGGTCCTGATGAGCAGCAAATGATCGAAGGCCATACTATCGCCAAAGACAGGGAGAGCGATATCCTTTGGGTCACAGGAAAAGGGGCCTATGAAGCCAGGATAGGCTCTCCGGACAGAGATGTTTTTGCCAAGGACATTGCCATTTCCCTCGAAAATGATAACCTGGAGGTGAAAAAAGGAGTCAAGGTGATCCTGAAGTCAAAATCAGATGAGGAGAGCGCTATCGGCATGTTCTCCAAAGAACATCCTGTATTCATCCAAGCCGAAGAAATGAGATATATGGCTGAGGAAAGGCGTTTTCTTTTTAATGGAGATGTAAGAGCCTGGCAGGAGAAAAAGTTGCTCCGCGCCAGTGAAATCGTGATTGATGATAAGACGGGGAATATGATATGCACAGGCGGTGTCGAGTCTCTCATCCCACACACGCCCAAAGGGCAGGAGGAAGAGGAGCAATTGAAGATTTCTTCGGAAAGAATGACCTATATTCCTGAGGAAAACCGGGTCACCTACCTGGAGAAAAGCACTTTAAGGATAAAAGAGGCCATTCTGACGGCCCGGTCCATTTCTCTTTATCTTGATGAAGAGGAAAACGATGTCCAGAAATTAGTCGCCCGAGATAAGGTCATCATCCAGCAGGAATGGGGGGAAGCCTATGGAGAAGAAGCTGTATACAATCCTGAAGAAGAGTCACTCGTTCTCCTTGGAAACCCCTTCTTGATGGACCGAAATAAGGGAAAAACCCAGGGGGACAAATTGACTTTTTACCTGGCCGATGGTAGAATCCGTGTTGAAAATAAAGGAAAAGAAAGGTCCGTAACTGTAATCAAACGTGAGACATGAAAGACCGTTTAGAGGCCATAAAGCTGGAAAAGAGCTATCGAAAAAAGAAAGTCCTGAAAGGCATTTCTCTCTACGTCAGCAAGGGAGAGATCGTAGGACTTTTGGGGCCTAACGGCGCAGGGAAAACCACGGCCTTTTCTCTGATACTCGGACTCATACCTCAAGACGCCGGCCAGGTATTCCTTGATGGAGAAGACATCACAGCTCTTCCCATGTATATCAGAGCCCGAAAGGGATTATGTCTTCTTCCCCAGGAACCATCCGCCTTCCGGAGGTTAAGCGTGGAGGACAATCTTTTTTCCATAATCGAGACCGTAGGCGATTCTCATTCCGCAAGGAATAATGGTGTGAAAAAGATACTGAAGGAGTTTGGTCTTCAAGAGCTGGCCAAGGCAAGAGCTTTTACCTTATCTGGAGGGGAAAGAAGACGGCTTGAGATTGCTCGAGCTCTGCTGACAACTCCGAGGTTCATGCTTCTCGATGAACCCTTCACGGGTATCGATCCTTTGGCTATTCAGGACCTGCAGGAGATCATTCTTGCTCTAAAAAATAAAGGAATAGGAATACTGCTGACCGATCACAGTGTCAGGGAAGCCTTAAAAATAACCGACAGGGCATACATCATCGATGGAGGAAGGATACTGAAAGAGGGAAATCCTCAGGAGCTAGTGGGTTCCAAAGAAGTGAGGGAAAGCTATTTAGGAGATGACTTTCTTCTGATTTAATAGAGAAAGTTCAGCGGATATGAATATGGTTATGAAGCAACGGTTAGACCAGAGACAGGTTCAAAAGTTAATCCTTGCTCCTGCGCTTCAGCAGGCCATAAAGCTCCTTCCACTGACCAATCTGGAGCTTATTGAGATAATCGATACCGAGCTCTCCCAGAATCCTATGCTGGAGTTTGAGGAGGAAACCCTCGAAAAGAAACCTGAGGAGGGACCTGAAGAGAAAGAGAAAGACAGGACTGAGGATGATGAGAGAGCGAGTGAGATGACTAAAGAGGATTTAAATCCTGAAGATAGCCCGGAGCCTCAGGCAGAGGCCGAAGCCACTGAATTTGAATCCTATTTTCAACAATATTTTGATGACGGCTTCCATTCATATCCTCAGGAAATAAAAGAAGCGCCTTCCTTGGAGAATGTGGTTGCTGAAAGCTCTTCTCTCTGGGACCATCTCAGCTGGCAGGCGAATTTAACCTTTTTTGACAAAACGGATAAAGAGATTGCTCAGTATATCATCGGTAACATAAATGAAGAGGGTTATCTGACGACATCAGTTGAGGAAATCGCCAATACGTTTGAGACTACTGAAAAGAAGGTGGAAGAGATCCGGGAGAAGATCAAAGGCTTTGATCCCATAAGCGTGGGAAGCTTGACTCTTCAGGAAGCACTTTTAAGCCAGATGGACCATTTTCAGGTCAGGGATGAAATCACGCGGACCATTGTCACGGAACATCTTCATCTTCTTGAAAAATCAGATTATTCCCAGCTCGCCAAGGTGCTCGGGATTCCCCTCTCAGCCGTGAAGTACCATATGGAATTTATCAAGCACCTGGACCCTGCTCCGGGGAGGAAATACACTCAGGAGAGGACTTTCTATGTTGTCCCTGACATAATCGTCACCAAAGAGGACGATGAGCTGAGAATCATGCTGAACAACGAGGGCCTTCCTCGACTGAGAATCAACGCTTATTACAAAAGGCTTCTGGCCAAAGCTTCGAAAGATAATCCGGATGCTTACCGCTTCTTGAAGGATAAGATGAAAAAAGCCTTCTGGTTTTTACGCAGCCTTGACCAGAGGGACCAGACGATTTACAAAGTGGCCAAGTACATCGTGGATAAGCAAAAGGATTTTATCGAGAGGGGGATCGAATTCATCAAACCATTGACTTTGATCGAACTCGCTCAGGAGATAGGGGTTCATGAGTCCACTGTAGGTCGAGTGGTGGCTAATAAATATATGATGACACCTCGAGGGGTGTTTTCCCTGAAATATTTTTTTCATAAATCTCTCACCGGAGATTACGGCGAGGAAATTTCCTCTCTGAGAATAAAAGAGAGGATCAGAAAGGTCGTTGACAGCGAAGATAAGGAGCAGCCGTTAAGCGACCTAGAGATCGGCGATATTTTAGAAAGGGAAAACCTGAGGGTGGCCCGAAGAACCGTGACCAAATACAGAAAACAGCTTGAGATTCCGCCCTCTCACATAAGAAAGAGAAGGTTTAAAATGGAGGAAGCCTGATGAGTATCAATTTCACCGCCCGAAACACAAATATAACTCCGGGGATTAAAGAATACTGCGCCAAAAGATTGAAGTCTTTGGAAAGAGTCGTCGGACAAAAAATGACGGCCGATATCATTCTTTCGGTCGAGAAGTACAGGCATAAGGCCGAGATAAACGTAAAGATAAAAAGAGCACATTTGAACGCGATGGAGGAGACCAGCGAGATGATGAGTTCTCTTGGCCTGGCGTTTGATAACATCGAGAAAAGAGTTAAAAAGGAAAGGGAGAAGATAAGAGAAAGAAAGAGAAGGAAGATCCGCGAAGCAGAGGTTCCTGTTCTTCCGGTCGAGGAACAGGAGCAGCAGAAAAGAGTCATAAGAAGCCAGGACTACTCTTTAAAGCCCATGTCTCTGGATGAAGCTTTTCTTCAGTTTGAGCTCGGCAGAAAAGAGGTCTTTGTTTTCAGAAAGTTAGGTTCTGAAAAATGGGCGGTCATTTTCCGTCGAAAAGACGGGAATTACGGCCTAGTCGAGCCTGAATGAATGCAGAAAAGCGAGAAAAGAGATGAAACTGTATAACTTGATTACGCAGGATATGGTTATTGAAGAGTTGGAGTCTGGTAACAGAGAAGGTGTTCTGAAAGAAATGGTCAGTTTCTTGAAGAAGAGGAAGAAAATCGCAAGAGAAAAGGAGCTTTATGCAAAGCTGCTCCAGAGAGAAGAATTGGGAAGTACAGCCATTGGCGAAGGAGTGGCCATTCCGCACTGTAAAATAAAGGGAATCAAGAATCCTCTTGTTATGCTGGCTGTATCGAAGAAAAGCGTGGATTTTCAATCTTTAGATGGGAAGCCTTCGAATATATTCTTCCTGGTTGTGTCCTCGCCCGAGAACCCGAGCCTGAACCTTCAGATCCTGGCTGCAATAGCACATCTGGTAAGGAAATCAGGTCCTCTTCTCAAGAGAATTCTTGGAGCCAGGAATGCGGGTGATATCTTGGATATAATCCGAGAGGAAGAAGAGAAAATAAGTGAAAAGTGAGAAAAATTCTCTGCTCGATGTCAAAGAATTTTTCCAGAGAAAAAAGGATTCTCTCAGGCTTAAGCCTGCTTCAGGAAGAGTGGGGTTCGCCAGAAAGCTGGCTCGGTCTTCTTTAAATATAGCCCAGTTGCCCATCCAGATATGGGGAAAGAAAGAGTTCAATGATATGGCAGACCTCTCTCCTGTCGAGAGGAAGAAACAGCTCAGGAAGAAACTGAGGGAGGATACGTTTTGTGTGATCCTTGCTGGGGGAGTCCGTTTTTTTCCTGAGGTCTTGGAGGAAGCCAGGCAGAGCGGCCTGGCGCTTTTTCTCTCTGAGCTTCCTTCAAGAAAGTGTCGCGAATCAGTAAAAGAATTCATTTCCAGTATTTCTCCAGACGTGGTCAAGATTTCTGCGGGATTGCTCCGAATTCTGAGCCTTGGGGTTCTCATCAGAGGAGACAGCGGGATCGGAAAGAGCGAGAGCGTCCTTGAGCTTATCTCCAGAGGACACCGATTTGTCTGTGATGATGTGGTCCAGGTTAAGAAAGATGAAAACGGCAAATTGATAGGAACAGCCCCTCGGCTGAGCCGTAATTTCATGGAGATAAGGGGATTGGGGATCATCAACATTAAAGAGATTTTCGGGATCAGGTCAGTGCTGAAGCAATCCGGTATCGATTTAGTGATCAAGTTAAGGCGGTTAAAGAAGATACAGCAGGATAAAGAGCAAGACCGGCTTGGCCTTAAATTCCCTGAAGATTATGTGATTTTGGGGATAAAAGTCCCTCAGATCACTATTCCGGTGGCGCCAGGAAGGAACATCGCCACCCTGATTGAGGTCGCCTGCAAGGTGCAGATGTTGCGGGGAAAGGGTTACCATGCACCTCAGGATATTGTCAGAAGACTGAATCGTGTCCTCTCGCTTCAATAAACCGGATAGGGGAAGGATTATGAAGAGCGAAAGATTCCTCGTCATCACGGGATTATCCGGCTCGGGCAAGACCGTGGTCAGTCGGTTCCTTGAGGACTTAGGCTATTACTGTATAGACAATCTCCCAGCCAAGCTTATTCCCAGCTTTGTTGACCTTTGGAGAAGAAAAGAAGTGGAGATAGAAAAAGTCGCTCTTGTTATTGATATCCGGGAAGCAGGGTTTGAGACCGAGTTCCTGGAGGTTTTCCATAAGATCAGGGAAAAAGTATCGCCCCAATTGATTTTTCTCGATGCATCGGATGATACTCTGCTCAAGAGGTTCAGTGAGAGC
Organism: Candidatus Aminicenantota bacterium; assembly: GCA_029882525.1. Lineage (GTDB taxonomy): Bacteria > Acidobacteriota > Aminicenantia > Aminicenantales > Aminicenantaceae > SOIA01. The sequence goes on from JAOUKO010000002.1 coordinate 46,636, forward strand.
AGGCGGCCTCATCCTCTAAAAACCAGAAAGTCCATTGTGGAGAGCATCCAGCTAGAGAGAAAGAGGCTGGCTGAAGTGAAAAGATTAGCGGATGAGGTCATAGACACCACGGATACCAATATTACTCAGCTCAAGGAACGTTTGAATGTGAGGTTTCTCAAAAAGAAAGTGGATAAGATGCAGGTCAGGATGGTCAGCTTTGGCTACAAATACGGGGTGCCTCTGGAATCGGACCTGCTGTTTGATACACGATTTTTACCCAATCCATTTTATGTGGACAAGCTGAGGGATAAGACCGGTAAGGATAAAAGCGTTAAGGATCACGTCCTGCAGGATGAGGAGACAGAAAAGTTTCTCCTCCGATTGAAAAGCTTTGTTGATTATCTGATGCCCAAATTCGTCAAAGAAGGAAAAAGCCTGCTCACGATTTCCACAGGATGCACGGGCGGGAAACATCGTTCGGTCATCATTGCTGAGGAGCTGAAGGAGCACTTGAGGAGTCAGGGCTACTCGGTGAGAGTCTACCACCGCGACCTTTATAAATAGATTTATTTGTCGAATATCAGGAAAATTGATCTTTATCGGCTTGGCTCTATAAGTCCAAGAAAAACACTTAAGGTTCGATGTGGTTAATGGTAAAATGTTCGCGGTAATTATTTTTAACCCGAACTGGGATGAATAAATGACCGGTCTTCATTCGAAAGGAAATATATAATGATCGGAGGACTCATCGTATCCCATGGAAAGCTGGCAGAGGAACTCTTGAATGCCCTCACGATTATCATCGGCGAAGCAGTGAACATAGAGGCCATCTCAATCGGGTGGTATGATGATGTTGAAGAGTCAAAAAAGAATATCAGCCAAAGCTTGAAGAGGATTGACCAGAAGAACGGAGTCGTTATCTTTACTGATATGTTCGGAGGAACAGCCTCTAATTTGAGTTTTTCATTTTTGAAGGATAACCAAATTGAGATTATCACGGGAGTCAACCTTCCGATGCTCATTAAATTCGTGTCTCTCCAGAGAAGCAACAACTTGAAGGAAGTAGCCAAAAAGGTTGTCGAGCAAGGCAAGAAGAATATCCATCTTGCCAGTGCTCTTTTAAGCTCTAAAAATTGATCCCGTTTATTCCATGGTTGAAAAGAAGATCATCATTAAGAATAAGCTCGGAATGCATGCCAGGGCCGCGGTTAAGTTTGTCAACATGGCTAACCGATTCAGCTCCGAGGTTAAAATTGAAAAAGATGGAGATGAGATTGACGGCAAGAGCATACTGGGAATCTTGACTTTAGCGGCTGTCCAGGGCTCTTCAATAATCCTGAAGGCTTCCGGAAAGGACGAGCACAGAGCGCTCAAGGTGCTTGTCGACCTGATAAACAATAAGTTTCAAGAAAAAGAGTAGGTTATATGGAATATTTCAGGCTGAAAGGGATCGGAGTTTCCCCGGGAATCGCGATAGGCGAAGTCCAGCTCACTGAAAGAGTCATTTTTACTCAGAGAAAGGAGGCTCTCTCCCCCGATCGCATCGAGCCCGAATTGCAGCGGTTGAGCAAAGCAATAGAGAGGACAAAAACTCAGCTCTCTCGAGTGAAGGATCAAATTAGAAAAAAGGTGGGGGATGAACATTCTTTTATCCTGGAGGCTCATCTGCTCATGCTGGAGGACAAATCGATGCGCACAAACCTTGAAAAGATCATCGAGGAAGAAGAATGCCGGTCTGAATGGGCCCTTTCCCGAGTTCATGCGAAATACAAGAGGCTTTTTGAGTCCATAAGCGATGAGTACTTCAGGCAGAGAGAGTCGGATATCACAGATGTGTTAACAAAGATTTATAGGAATCTTGAGGCCCCGCGCCATAAAAAGAAGATGGATGATGAGAGCGAAAGAATCATAGTGGCTCATGACCTCCTTCCTTCAGAGGCGGCCTTGAGATTGAGCCGGGGAAATGTCCTGGCTGTCGCTATCGATATGGGTGGGCAGACCTCCCACACGGCTATCCTGGCCCGCTCTCTCAACATACCTGCTGTAGTCGCTTTGCGCAATATCTCCCAACGAGTCAGGAATGGCGACTACATAATCGTGGATGGGACCGACGGGGAAGTGATTGTCAATCCTCCGCTGGCTATCAGAAAAGAATTTTTCAGCAAGAAAGAAAAATATGATGATTACAGAAAAGAGCTGAAGAAAACAGCCAAATTAAAATCTGAGACACTGGATGGGTTCAGGTTTTATCCTTTAGCCAATATCGAGCTCCCTGAAGAGGTGAAACCCGCTCTTTCCCTTGGAGCTGAGGGAATCGGGCTTTTCAGGTCCGAATTCATCTACCTTCAGAGCACGTCCCTTCCTTCGGAAGAGGACCATTATTCCATCTATTCCCAACTCGCAAAAACAGCCGCTCCCCTTCCTGTATACATAAGGACTGTGGATATTGGAGGAGAAAAGAACCTGCCCCAGTTGAAAATAGAAAAGGAGCCCAACCCTGCCCTGGGTTTACGGGCCATTCGGTTGTCATTGAGGGACACTGACCTGTTCAAGATTCAGCTCAAAGCTATCTTAAGAGCAAGCGCTCATGGAAATGTCAAAATTCTCATCCCGATGGTAACCGAGATAGAGGAGGTGGAGGAGATCAAGATTCTTCTGCACGAAGTCAAGAATGAGCTCAGAAAAAAGCGGATAAGATTCGCTGCGAATATTCCTCTGGGTGTGATGATAGAGGTCCCCGCCGCAGCGGCGATGATTGATTTGCTGGTGAAAGAGGTGGATTATTTCAGTATAGGAACCAACGATTTGATCCAGTATTATCTAGCGGTCGACCGTTCCAACGAGTTTGTCAGCTATTTATATAAACCGCTCCACCCATCGATATTGAGGCTGGTCAGGTCTATCATTGAAACAGCCCAGAGAGCAGGTAGGGAAGTGGCGGTCTGCGGGGAAATGGCTGCCGACCCCGTTGCGGCTCTTGTCTTGCTCGGGTTCGGTTTGAAAAATTTCAGCATGAACCCCATTTTTATCCCAAAAATAAAGAAAGCCTTGCGTTCGGTTGAACTCAAGACGGTGAAAAGAGTCGTTCGGGAAGCAATGAATTTAAAAACGGCTCAAGAGATCGAGGAGTACGTGATTGAAAAGATTCTGGTCAAGCACCCGAACGCTTTCTTGACAAGCACCATCCTCTAATCCAGCTCTTTTTCCATCCTGTTCGCAAACATAAGGTTGTTTTGGTCTTTATAATTGCTTCCTATTAATGAGAAGATTGAGATGAGGGTGGGCTGTCTCAATGTCTAAAAAAGGACCGGTCGTTATTCGGGTTTCTGTATAGGATAGAGCTTTTAAGAGGGAATGTTCGGAGCTGTGCAGCTCAGTAAAACATTTTTCGGTGAATTTATTATTGATTAAAAAAAGAATGAGTGAATCACTTCAATATCGGTGGGTGATGATTAGGTTGAACACCGAATAATCAGTGCAGCAGGACGTAAATCATTATCCCCAAGCGCTATCTGGCTCTGTTGTTTTGATTTCGAACTCAGTCACTCGGTTGATGAGTTTTTTGTTTTTGAAATATTTTTTTATCTCATCAGCCTTTTTCTTCTCGAATACCCCTATAAGTTGCTTGTATCCTGCTTCATCATAGAAATAGAGGACTTTTTTGTCTTTTGCCCTTTTCAGGGCCTCATCAATTTGACTTTGAAGGTCTGTTTCTTGAACAATCTGCATTTTATTTCTCCCGCGTCTAAATCTGCAAAAATCGTGCCAATTTCATCATTAGCAATGAAGTTTCTCTGTTAGGCCTGTGATTCTTACCTTCAGCCTGGATGTAAATTATTTTTGCAAATGTAAATTTTCTTGGCATGAACCGGATTGATTGCAGTTTGTGAAGAAGAAATCCCAACCAGAACTGTTTGGATGATAAGCCTTTTCCTTTTATTTTGCATCCCTGGGAGACAGTTGGTATCATAAATAGTGCTGCTCGGATTTTTCATTATATGTGGATAGCAGATGATGAATGAAATTCCCGAAAAGTTGATTACGGCCATAAAAAAGTCTCGATATGTCGTGGCTTTTACCGGAGCTGGCATATCAGCAGAAGCCGGTATTCCTACCTATAGAGGGGAAGGCGGGCTTTGGGATAAGTATGATCCCAACTTATACGCCAACATAGACTATTTCCTTCAAGATCCCTCTTATTACTGGAATTTCTTCCGGGAAGTCCGTTATCCCCTGCTCAAAAATGCCGGACCGAGCCAGGGCCATCTCGCTTTAGCCGAGATGGAGGCTGGGGGAAATTTGAAAACCGTTATAACCCAGAATATAGATGGGCTTCATCAGGTAGCGGGCTCTTCTTCTGTCGTGGAATTGCATGGAACGACAAGGATCATATTTTGCATGAACTGCTCTCAGGAATATACGATGGACAAGGCCTTCTCCCTATTGATGGAAGAGTTTCCTCCCCGCTGCTCAAAATGCCGGGGAAGGCTCAGGCCAGCCGTGATCTTCTTTGGAGAATCCCTTGATCCTCATGTTCTCCGTTCTGCCTATGAAGAAGCAGGAAAATGCGATATGCTGCTTGTTGTTGGAAGCTCATTGGTTGTTTACCCTGCGGCCGAGATTCCGTTGGTTGCGAGACAAAAAGGTGCCACTCTGGTCATCATCAACAAGGAGAAAACAGGACTGGACCATGAGGCCGATTTTATAATCCAGGGGAAGGCGGGCGATGTCCTGCCTCAAATCATCCAGAGTTTAAGAGAATGAAAAAGCCGATGGGGTCAAGCCGATGGGGTCAGGGCTCGACATTAGACACTTCAGGACCAGTCGTTATCAATAGTGGACTGAGTTAGGCAAAATACAGTTTCCAGCTATACTAACAAATAAGGCTTAGCTTCAATTCTAAATTGTCTAATGTCGAGCCCTGACCCCTTTTATTTACGGCCGTAATCATCTTGAATGCGGACGATATCGGACTCATTGGAGTCACCGATCCAAATTTCCATGATCCGGGCTTGTTCCTGACCGACGCAGCGCAGACGATGGGGAATTTTCCTGGAGATAAACAATTCTTCGTTCTTTTCAGGCTGCCATACTTTATCACCAACAGTGACTTCCAGTCCATTATCCAGCACAACCCAGAATTCACTGCGGTGGTGGTGGTACTGGAGGGATAGAGAAGCACCAGGATTAACGGTGATGATTTTGATGCTTCTGGCTTGTTCGTAGGGAAAAGACCGATATTTACCCCAGGGCCGGATGTCTTCTTTGATTTCACTCTTGAATTTTTCGATATTTTTCGTTTTATAGGGGCTCATGAATACTCCTGAATTATTTTAAATGGTTCCCTTCCATTTTGTGAGGGTAGTTTGATGATTAAAATACACGGAAATGGCATCGCTCCCTTCAGATTTTTTACGCCATTCCCGTGTATTTTACCTGTACTATTGATATCCGCTTCCATCTCATTTCCTGCGCAAAAAGCGGATAGCGCGTGGGGTTTGAGATGCGGAAGAGGTGAACTTGAGTTTGGGGACCTTTGGTATCTCCCCAAATATCTAAAAAAATTTATGTTTATTTTTTATTTAAAACTAAAACGGAACCTCGTCTTCGTCTTCCCACTCTTTTTCGGAAGAGGCTTCTTCTTCAGGAGAATCCTGAGGAGCTGGCTCTGACTCTTCTTCAAGCGGCTTTTCAGAGATTTCTTCCCTCTTGCCGAGAAGGATGATGTTTTGCGCTTCGATTTCTGTAGTCGACCTTTTGTTCCCCTCTCTGTCCTGCCAGGTTCGAGTCCTTAATTTCCCCTCCAGATATATTTGCTTTCCCTGGTTTAAATATTTTTCGCAGAACTCAGCTAACTTTCCCCAGGTCACGATACGGTGCCATTCGGCACGAATATCGCTTTCGTTTGTGCTCGGATTGAAGTAGCGCTCATTCGTGGCCAGAGTGAATTTGGCGACAGCCCTTTCTGATTGCGGAAGGTACCTCAATTCAGGATTTTGACCCAGACGGCCGATAAGAATTACCTTATTGAGGCTGTTAATATCCCGCATCTTCTGATCTCAGCTCCTTTATTTTTTGCTGGGCGATCTTAGTTTCCTCCTCAAGGGGGAATTTGCTCACCAGAAGCTTGAATACCGACAGGGCCTCCTCTTTTTTGCCGAGTTCAGCCAGGCTGAGCCCTTTTTTCAGGTAGGCGGCAGGGATTTTGTCTCCACGGGGATGATTGAGGATCAGTTCGTTGAACTGCTCGATTGCTTCTTCATATTTTTTTTGACTGAAATAGCATTCGCCTATCCAGTAAACAGAATCATCCACAAGAGGGCTTTCAGGGAATTGTTCCCTGTACATTTTGAAACCATCGATGGCTAGTTCAAAATTTCCGTTTCGGTAATCCGAGTATGCCATGTTGAATACCTCTGCAGGGGACAGCATGGCTGAGGGGGGTGCGGGGGTTTCTTCCTCGAGCTGCTCCTCTTTTTTTTCCTCTTTGGGTTTTTTTTCGGGAGTTGTGGTCTCTGCTTGCTGGCTCTCGGGTTTTTTCTCAGGTCCTTCTGATGGTGGGAGAGAGGCTCTTTTTATGGCGATGATCTCTTCGGAAATCTTTACAAGCTGGAAGCTCAAGGCCTCAATTTTGTCCAGAAGAATTTGAGACTGAGCCGGTATCCTTTGTTGTTCCTGCTTGAAGTTTGCCTGCTCTGATTGAAGGAGCTTGGCGATAGTCAGGAGTTCTTTCAGCTGTGACTTGATCGCGTCTATATCTTCGGCGTTCTTCTCTATATTTTTTTTCAGCAGTTCAACTTGTTGTCTGAGAAGCTGGACGTCTTTATAGATTAATTCGTAAGTTTTCTCTTTTTTGTCTGATCCTGCGGACAAAAGAGGCAAAAGCAGGATAAGAGATATCCCGACGAGCCTTTTGCTCATAAATTATTTTCCGATAATCTTGAATTGAGATCTCCTGTTCTTTTGCCACGCATCTTCGTTATGTTCCAGGTCTATGGGCTCGCTTTTTCCTTTAGAAAGGATCTTTATCCTGTCAGCGGAAATCCCAAGAGAGACGAGGTAGTCCATCGTGCTTTTGGCTCTTTTTTCGCCCAGAGCAAGGTTGTATTCCTCTGTTCCTCTTTCATCGCAGTGGCCCTCGATGAGGACTTTGATCGTGCCGAATTTATTCAGCCACTCCGCATTGGCCTCGAGAACTGGCTTGGCATCGTCCCGGATGAAGTATTTGTCAAAGTCAAAATGAATCATATCCATGTGTACTTCTGCGTTCATTTCATCGATGGATTTTTGCAGGAAGATCTCTTCTTCGGTAAGTTCCGGCTCTTCGACCACCGGCTCTTCTTCGACCACTTCGACCACTGGCTGTTCTTCGACCACCGGCTCTTCTTGTTCAACGGGTTCAATCGGAGGTGGGGGTGGAGCCTCTTCCACTTTTTTCTTACAGGAGACTATGAAGGAAAAAACCAGTAGGAAAGCTAATGAATAGATAGTAAGTTTTTTCATCGCAACTCCTTTTGATTTGATTTTATGCTCTCCTGGTTTTATCAGGGAGCCTTTTTATCTCCTTACCTTATACAATCAAAAAGAACTTATGTCAACATGTGAAGCGAAGAACTTTATATCTTTAGTCGGTGAAAATGTTGGCATTGAGTGTGATATTTCCTCCTCATTTTGCATATTTAAGGAGCAATTTCCCTTTATTATCTGGACCAGTCAGGGAGCTTGTTGTTTCCCCTGGATGTGAGACGTTTGAGGTTACGGCCGTCGTAATCGATCGTATAGAGTTGGATCGTCCCGTTCAGATTGGAGGAGAAGATGATATGTCGTCCGTCAGGCGACCAGCAGGGGGATTCGTTCCGTGCGGTGCTCTCGGTGAGTTTAATGATCTTATTCGTCCTGAGATTGAGGACATATAAGTCAAATATCTGGTCAACGCGGGAGACGTAGATGATCCTGTCCCCTGTCGGAGACCAGGCAGGGGCGTCGTGATAGCTCCCCCCGAAGCTTACTCTCCTGACGTTTGAGCCCTCGGCGTCCATGATGTAAATTTGAGGAGTGCCGCCCCTGTCAGAAGTGAAAGCGATTTCGCGGCTGTTCGGAGACCAAGCGGGAGAGGTGTCGATGGCGTTATTGAAGGTTATCCTCCGGATATCTGTACCATCACTATTGGCGACATAGATTTCTGAGTTTCCCTCCTCTATGGTTGAACAGAAAGCAAGCTTTTTCCCATCGGGCGAAAAGGATGGAGCGTAATTCGTTCCAGTGCTCATCACTTCTTTTCTGGTTCCCTCATAAGGATTGTAAATGTACAGCCCTGCCTCAGTTCCCCTGTAAGAGGTGTATGCGATTTTTTCACCCTCCGTAGTCCAGGCAGGCATGTAGTCTATGATCTTATTGAAGGTGAGCCGTGTCTGGTTATGACCATCGTAATCCATCATGTACAGTTCGTCATTGCCGTCTCTATCAGATATAAAGACGATCTTGGAAGTGAATATTGGTCGCTCTCCATAAATTTTCATGATCTCATCCGCCATTTTATGGGCTACCAGGCGGAGAAGAGATTTGGCGGATTGATAGCGCTTGCCAAAGATGAATCTCCCGCTTTTCACATCATAGATTTTGCCTTCAAAGAGAAAGTCCTTTTGCTCGCTTTCCGATAAGATGCCGACCAGGAGAAGCGTGGCTTGGATCGATTGCCAGTCCTTGAAAAATATATTTTTCGGGTTCAATGGCCTTATGTAGCTGTAATAGCTCTTCGGCAGAAGCTGGAAGACGCGGCTGTAATCGAGGTCACCAGCGATGATCTGATGGAGTTCCTTTCCGAAGGCCCTGATTTCGGGGGAAGGACTCTGGGTGATAAACTCAGGGAGAGCCAACGGAATGGCGGGCATTCCATCTTTGATACTGATGACGACTTCCTGCTGAGAATAGAGGATTATCCCTGCAAACATAACCAAGCAGAGGCAAATTGCATACCGTTTTATTTTCATTTGGAATGCTCAAATATCAAGTAGATTCCCAGGTACTCGTCCTCATAAGCTCTGGGGAGAGGAGGAAAGGGAGCAGAATTCTGGATGGCCCGAAGAGCGGACATATCGAGGGAGCGTATTCCGCTGCTTTCCTCGATTTTAAGGTCTGTGATCTGGCCGTTTTTATGGATTCTGAAGTGGACGGTGGTTTGGAAACTGCCCGTAATTCCGGGATCGACAAGAGAGGTGAACCAGTTCCCTGAAACCCGATTGATGATGTTTTGGAGATAATAGGTAAAGGGGAAATTGGAGAGTCCGATCTGAGAGGAGAAGGCCGACTCTGGACCGCTTCCTGAGCCTGTCCCCGACCCGCCGGTGCCCGAACCGCTGCTGCCGCCTATCCTGACACCGCTTCCGGTCCCTGACCCTTCTTCACTGCCTTTTCCGGAGACCTCTTCAGAAGTCGGGGAAGAGGTGGTCTGCTTTGTGATCGGTTTGGCCTTCTGAATAGAGGCTTTTTTTTCGCTTTTTGGTTGTGTCTCCTTTTCGGGCTTTTCGACGGGGTACTTGAAAGATGAGGTTGCCTCCTGCTGGATTTTCTCAGCGGTGGTCAGGTCTTTTAGGGTCTCTCTCTTTGGCAGCGGAGTCTCAGCGATCTTTTCTCCTCCTCCTGCAGGGCCTCCGCTGCCTGGGCCGCCTCCCCCTCCTGGAAACGAGACAACGTTCACATAATGGATCATCTCATTTCTTCCGGGCTTCGGAAGACGGGGAGAGAGAACAGCCAGGAGGAAGATGGCCACATGCAAGGTTACAGAGAGAAAAACAGCTCTTTTAAAGGCCAGCTGGCTTTGGTCGAGTGCTGTCATTTTATTTTTTTTGGGGGAGGTCCACCGGTCTGGTGACAAGACCGATCTGTTCCACCCCGGCTTTTTTGGTAATATCCAGGATGGTCATGATAAAGCCGTAAGGGAGGTTCTCGTCTCCTCGGATAAAAACGATTTTCTTTTCTTTCCCGAAGAAGTATTCCCTCAGCTTCTGTTCCAGGAGAAACTGGTTGATGACCGAGTTTTCAATGTGGATGTATTTATCCTCGGTGATGGTCAAGGTCAAACCCTCTTCCGCCGGAGCAGAATCCGTTTCTGCTTGAGGAAGCCTGACTCCGATTCCAGACTGCATCATCGGCGCTGTGACCATGAAAATGACCAGGAGGACGAGCATAACGTCCACGAAGGGAGTGACATTTATCTCGGACAGAGAAGTTCCGAGCTGTCTTTTCCGAAGAGGGGAAGTTTTAAGGGCCATAGAGTCTTTCCGCAATGCTTAAGAATTCAAGGGAAAAATCCTCTATTTCCGTGATGATGTTTTTTATGCGGTGGAGGTAATAATTGTAGGCGATGACAGCTGGGATGGCGGCAAAGAGTCCGAGAGCTGTGGCGATGAGCGCTTCGGCGATACCTGGAGCAACCGTGACCAGGCTTGCTGATCTCTGGACCTCGATATTCAAAAAGGCATCCATGATTCCCCAGACGGTTCCGAAGAGGCCGATGAACGGGGTCACGCTTCCTGTTGTGGCCAGGAAGCTCATCATGTTTTCCAGCCTGGCAATTTCCTGGTTGGATGCCTTGGCCATAGCCCTGTTTATACTCTCCAGTCCTTCCGTTGTTAAATTCCCTTTGCTGGATTTGCTTAAATAAGCAAACTCTTTGTATCCAGCCTGAAAGAGAGACGCAACAGGGCTGAGCTTGTATATTTTCGAAGCCTTGTTCACCTCTGATAAGTCATTGCTTCTGCGGAAGATCTTGAGGAATTTTTTGGATTGAGCTGAAGCGGATTTCATGGCTTTTCTTTTGAAAAAGATGATCGCCCAGGAAAATACCGAAAAAAAAATGAGGATGAGCAGTACAAGCTGGACGACGATACTCGCATCTCCGATCAGTTTGAATACGTTCATCTTACTGAAGAAAAAGTAGCATATGCCAGGTTTAAAGTCAAACTGGCGGTTGGCATGTTGAATCAGCATCTCTCTTTTATGATCACAGGTACATCTGACCTAATGTAGAGATGCGGCGGCGGTTCCCCTCCATCCAAGCCAAGACCCTCCCACCCACCGCCATGGGCTTCGGATAGAAGGAAACCGCCACCGCACTTCCCCACTCATATTAACGCAATAATTCGTTTGACATCCTCTGTTGAGCGGGTCTGGATGCCGCCCTCTAGCCCCCGTAGCGGAGGGGGGACCCGTCGGCTTATCCGACGGGGGGAACCGACGGGACTGGTTCCCTCGGGGGTCCGGGGGCTGAGGACGGCATCCAGGCCGCACAGAGATTGCAACCTTATTTACTGCGTTACCATTAGCTCAGATGTTTTTCCCAATGCGGAAATAGAGATGCTGACTCACGTTGACAAAATATCGATTAAATAATAGATTTGGTTTTACATCAAAATGAAGAGTTCGAGCCCGTCAGGAAAAGAGACATGAAGCCAGAAATACGGTTCCATCCAGCCCAGTTCCTGGCAATAAGTTTTATCGCGGCCATCATCGTCGGAACACTGCTCCTTTTGCTCCCTTTGAGCACAAAAACGGGCCATATTTCCTTTATCGATGCCCTCTTTACCGCCACCTCTGGAGTCTGTGTGACAGGACTTATAGTCCAGGACACGGCGACTTACTTCACTCCTTTCGGCCAGGTCGTTATTCTTGTTCTGTTCCAGCTGGGAGGGCTGGGGATCATGACCTTCTCCACTCTCATCCTTCTGGTTGCCGGGAGAAGGGTTTCTATGAAGGACAGGATCATCATTCAGGAAGCATTTCACTACCGGGCAACGAAAGATGTCAAGTCTCTTATCAAGGATATATTCATTTTTGCTCTGATCCTTGAGGCAGCCGGGGCCCTTTCTTTCTTCCTCCGCTGGCACAAGGATTTCAGCTGGCTCAGGGCTCTTTTCCTTTCTGTCTTTCATTCAGTTTCCGCCTTTTGCAACGCCGGTTTTTCTCTATTCAGCGAGAGTTTTCTCGTTTACAAGGGTGACGCCTGGATAAACATCACTCTTCTGCTGCTTATCGTACTCGGCGGACTGGGATTCCTTGTTCTCCAGGAAGGGAAGGAAGTCTTCCTGAGATTCATGAGAAAGAAGCAAATCAAAGTTTCTCTTCATACAAAATTGGTCCTCACTTTGACCTCCTTTCTTATAGGATCCTGCTTTGTGTTATTCCTGGCAATAGAATGGAATCATTCCCTGAAGATGTTCACCCTGAAAGAAAAGATACTTTCTTCTCTTTTTCAGGTCATTACTCCCCGGACAGCTGGCTTCAACACCCTGAACCTGAACACCTTGAGCTTCGCCACGGTCTTTCTTTTGATCTTTCTGATGTTTATCGGAGCTTCTCCTGGTTCGACTGGCGGAGGAGTAAAAACAAGCACTATGGGAGCGATATTCGCCTTCCTCAAATCCAAAATCGCGGCCCGGGATTCTGTCAACTTTTTCCGCAGGACTCTGCCTGCGGAATCGATCACCAAGGCCTTTACGGTTGTGACCCTGGCCTCAGGTATCATCTTCCTCTCTTCCTTTATCCTCCTGATTGCTCATCCCTGGGCAGCGATGAAAGACGTGCTCTTTGAGGTCTTTTCCGCTTTCAGCACGGTCGGGCTCTCCCTGGGTATAACCCCGAAATTGAGCACCCTGGGCAAAGCTGTGATCGTCCTCACCATGTACATCGGAAGGATTGGCCCTTTGACCCTGTTGTACGCGTTCAGCCGCCAGAAAGCCTTCGGCAGATACGAGTATGTTGAAGAAACGGTCATGATAGGATAGAATCAGATAAGGAGTTTAGGATCATGAAATTTGCAGTTATCGGGCTCGGGAGTTTTGGCTCCAACGTGGCCAAGACTCTGTATGAGAGAAAAAATGAAGTGCTGGCAGTGGATGCGAGCAAAGAAAAGATAGAGGAAGTCAAGAGCTTTGTTTCCCATGCGGTGAACATGGATGCTGCGGATAAGGAAAATCTCCAGGCTCTGGGTATCAAGGAGATGGATGTGGTCGTCGTAAGCCTGGGTCCGGAGATGGAGGCTTCCATCCTTACTGTCCTGTACCTGCATGAGATCGGAGCCAAGCGGATCGTGGCCAAAGCCCTGACAGAGGACCACGCCAAGATTTTGGAAGCAGTGGGCGCCACCGAAGTCATCTATCCGGAGAAGGATATGGCCATCAGGACAGCTTTGAAGTTGAGCTGTCCCAACATACTGGAGTACCTGCCTTTGACTTCGGGTGTTGGCATTCAGGAGATCGCGCCTCCCGAAAAATTCATCGGGAGAAGTCTCAAAGAGCTTGATTTAAGGAATAAATACGGTATTCAGGTCATTGCTATCAAGGAGCTCATTCCTGAAAAGACAAGCTTTGTTCCCCGTGCGGATTTCGTGATCAAAGACAGCGATATCCTGATTATCATGGGGGAGGAGAAGAAGCTCCAAAAGATCAACTCCCTCTAAAGTCATCGCCCGAATTCTGTAATCCCCTGGATCATTCTCATTGCCAGATACATTTGCGGGCAGGTATGCAGTGAGTGAAGGAGAGGGCAGGAGAGAAAGGCGAAACAAGGTAGTTTGCTTGGTCTTGGAGGAAGGAGATAAAAATCCAGCTCCTGTTATGCTGGCGTTCACTTCGATCGAAGAAGGCGAGTCAGGATCTCCAGCGTGACCTGCTTGGCCTGCTTTCCGCTGGCCCGGGTGGGACCTACGCATGACGGGCAGCCTTCCTGGCAGGGGCAGGCCTGGATGGTCTTTTGAGAGTGTTCCAACAGCGTTTTTTCCAGGTCGAAGAGCGAGGGGCTTAGCCCGATCCCCCCTGGGTAGTTGTCGTAGATAAAGATATTTGGCTCGAATGCCACGTCAGAGAAGTCCTGGAGCTGCTCCTCAGGCGAGATTTTCAAACGGATATCTCTGGGCGGGATGGATTTCCCTGTGGAGTTGTCGCCGATGGATACGCCCACATCGTGAAGGTCACACATCATGAACAGAGGTGAGACATGATGGAGAAGGTAAGCCAGGCCAAAAAGCCCGTTTATCTTCTCCTCTGAGGAAAAAGGCAGGGGCTGGAAGATCTCAGCGGGGATGGTCAGCCAGTATGCAGTGGTGTGCATCTCGTTCTGAGGCAGGCTCAGGTCTCCTGACCCCACGTTTTCTGAAGTGTGGAATTTGATCTTTTTAAAGCCCACAACCTGGGTGGCCACGTGAACCTCCCCGTGTGAGATGGAGCTCATCGCCAGGTTCTTTTGAGCAAAGACATCGAGGATCTTGATCTTGGTATAGTCGATGGCATCCGTGAAGTAGTCGACATCGGTTTTTTTGACATAGGCTTTTCGCTGGTCGTAATCGAGCCTTTCCA
>JAOUKO010000296.1 GCA_029882525.1 Candidatus Aminicenantota bacterium
AATACACGGAAATGGCATCGCTCCCTTCAGATTTTTAACGCCATTCCCTCACCGTCCCCCTCGGCGCCTGCGTAACTCCGCACTCAAGACATGTCACTTCAAACCGGAAGTCCGTACTCTACCATTTTTCATCAGATTGATCCTCACGTGCTCAAACATACTCGGCGGCTGATTTCATCGGCTTCCCACGGTGGACGGTTCGGCAAGGCTAAATCTTCAAGGTCGCTTCTTCCATTCCCGTGTATTTTACCCATACTATCTGGTAAAGAATCAAAAAGAATAAGGAAAAACGAGGTAGTCCTATTTAAATCTATTCGTACCTGAGTGAGTCTGCCGGGTTGGACAGGGCCGCTTTGACAGCTTGAAAGCTCACAGACAGGAGGGCGACCAGGAGTGCGGCTGCCATGGCAGCCACGAAAATGAGCAATCCCAGGCTGGTCCGGTAGGCATAGCTCTGCAGCCAGTTTTTCATGATGAAATAGGCTGAAGGCCAGGCAATGAGGTTGGCCAGCAGCACCAATAGGAAAAATTCCCTGCAGAGAAGCAGGGTGATCTGGGAGACGTTGGCTCCGAGGACTTTGCGGATGCCGATCTCCTTGGTCCGTTGTTCGGCGGTGAAGGAGGCGAGGCCGAACAGGCCAAGACAGGCGATGAACACAGCCAGGAACGAAAAGTATTTCAGCAGTGTCCCGATCTTCGCTTCGGCTCTGTACATCCTGTCGAAAATTTCGTTGAGAAAGCGATACTCAAAAGGATAGTTGGGGATCACCCGGTTCCAGGTATTTTCAATCAGTTTTAAAGAGACAGGTATGTTTTCCGGCGGTATTCGGATAAGAACATAATTGAAATATTCCGGGGTTACAATAATGGCCAGGGGTTCGATTTTCTCCCGGACAGGCTGATAATGGAAGTTTTTCATGACTCCGACAATAGTCCCGTCAACGCCCGCGAAGGAAAACCTCTCTCCGACCACGGATTCCTTGCCCATGAGTTTAGCCACCTCTTTGTTGACAATGAATGTCTTGGAGAGGTCAGAGGAGAATTCTCTGGAAAAGCTTCGTCCCTCAGCCATTTCGATTCCTAAAGTTTCTATGAAATCAAAATCAACAGAATTGATACCGATCAAAACTTTCTGGTTAGGGTCTTTGCCTTCCCAATCCGCTCCTCCGGAATTGCTTCCGATGTATGTCGGCAGCATATAGGTACCGGCGACTCCCAAGATCCTGGAGTCTTTGACAAGCTCTGTTTTCAGAGCCTGGTAGGATTTTTTTGTGTCTGCTCTCAGAGGAATGTAGATCAAATGCTCCCTGTCCCAGCCCAGCTTTCTATTCTTCATGTAATTCATCTGCTTGTAGACAACAGTTGTGCCTATGATCAGCAGGATGGAGAGAGAGAACTGGACAACAACCAGGATTTTTCTAAACCGGGAACTCGCTGCGCCAGATTTAATTCCTCCTCTGAGAACCCTTACTGGTTGAAAAGCGGAGAGAAACAGTGCTGGATAGCTGCCCGCGACAAGTCCTGTAAAAAGTGTTATGGCTGCTAAACCGGCCAGGATTGCTCCTGCGCCGGTGACATTCCAGGATAGTGGTTTGTCGGCTACAGAGCTGAAAGCAGGAAGCAGCAGAGTGACGATTCCCACGGCAAGGATCAGGGCGATGAGGGCAAAAAGAACCGACTCGCCGTAAAACTGCCTGATGAGATGGCCTTTTAGGGCGCCGACCACCTTTCGTAAGCCGACCTCCTTGGCCCGGTTGGCCGAACGGGCTGTGGAGAGGTTCATGAAGTTGATACAGGCGATCAACAGGACAAACAGGGCGATAATGGAGAAGATATACACATACTGGATGGCATCTCCGCTTGATTCCCAGCCGAAGTATTCATGAAGATGGAGCCGGGTGTAGGGCATGAGCATCAGTGTTGTCACGCTTTCTGGAAGGCGCGCGCGGATAAAGCCGTGGATCTTTTCGTTGACCTGATCGACAGAGGCCTTTTCATCGAGCTGGACAAAGGTGAGGATTGAGTTAGAGCCAAATTCTGTTTCGCGGGTTTTTCCGGTATTTTTCATGAACTCGTAGGGAACAAGCATGCTGAACTGGAGGTAGGAATTGTGAGGGACGTTTTTCATCAGTCCTGTCACAGTAAAGTCATATTCGTTATTGATAGATATGATTTTGCCCAACGGGTCTTCCTCACCAAAATACTTTTCTGCGATCTCTTCGTTGATGACCAGCGAGTATGGTGAATCCAGGGCTGTAGTCTTATCTCCCTTTATCAGAGGATAGCTGAACATGGTGAGAAATGAAGGGTCCACAGCCCTTATATCGTCTTCAAAGAATGATTTATCTCCATAGCGGAACAGCAGCCCGCCGGCCCAGAAGTACCTGGTGGCATCCGTGATTTCCGGGATTTCGGCTTTCAGAACCGGAGCCAGGGGGTAAGGGGTGACGGAGACATGGTAATTGCGGCCGGAGTAATCCTGATTCTCCTCAACCCGGTAAAGATTGGCGGAGTTTTCATGGAATTTATCATAGCTCAATTCATCCAGGACCCAGATGGTGATCAACAGGCAGCAGGCCATGCCGATAGCCAGGCCTGTGATGTTGATAAAAGAATAGCCCTTGTGTCTCCTGATGTTTCTTAAAGCGATTTTTAAATAGTTTTTGATCATTTGACCGCTCCAGTATACAGAGTTTGATATAAATGCGGGGACAGACTTGAGTATCTGTCCCCAATACCAGATAAAAGCGAAAAAAACACCCCTCTCCAGAGCAATCTCGGCATAGAGCTCCTCGAAATCACCGATCAGAGTGTAATGGTCGCTCTTGCCCAGAAAGCGGCAGAGCAGCCAGTAAGCGATCTTTGAGGGGCGAATCTGTTTGTTTTTCATATGTTTTTGCCGGAGGAAAAAGCCAGGTCCGGGTAACCGGCCCACATGATTTCGTTGATTCTTTTAATATCATTCAAGGCTTTTAATCCCTGGTCTGTAATCCTGTAATATCTTTTGCTCAGGCCCCGGCGTTCCTGGGTGGATTCGCCTGTATAAGAATATAGGTAGTCTTTTTTAGTCAACCGGTCCAGGGGGAAATAGACACCCCCCAGGGATAATTTTTTCCCGGTGACTTGCCGGAGGTGCTTGTAGATGGTCGTGCCGTAGGCATTTTCCTTCAATTTCCAGACCGAAAGAAGGATTAACTCTTCAAGCTTGGTCAACATTTCCATGCTTTCACCTCTTTTTTCAGCTCAATATATTCTACATATTAGAATACGAAAGAAAACGCAAAATGGTTGTACATTTTCTAATTTTTAGAATAATTTTTAAGTTTGAAGCATTTCCTTATAGCACTATTGAAAATTAATGCTGTGATAATTAATCCTGAGGATGAGAAAAAGAGGACAGGTTTATTCCAATAACAATTTTGATTTCTGAAGAATCGATCAATAGAGTTCCTGGTTCCTGATCTAACTCTGTAGGACTGCTTATCAAACTAGATGGAAAAACCAAAGAAAAAGTTGCCGGTGACAATCAGTTGTTAAAATTAGTTTTAAAAAAAAGCTTGACAGCTGATAGTTTTTAAATTACTTTATATATTAAAGTACTTTAATTAAAAAAAAGGAGTGGTTATGAACGAGATTCGAGCCAATGAGGAATTTAAATTCATCAGGGAGATGATCGACAGGACGAGAAAGATTACGGCTGGATCCTG
>JAOUKO010000052.1 GCA_029882525.1 Candidatus Aminicenantota bacterium
GGACTTCGAACAGGCCGTTCACTGGAGAGATCTCATCCATACTATCGAAGCAATTAAGGAAAGGCCAAAGTTCATCTCAGTCCAAAAGGAAGATATCGACATCTTTGGCTTCTCAAGAAAGGGCAGGGACGCTGCCGTTTTTGTCTTTTTCATGCGAACCGGTAAAGTCATCGATTCCGAAGAGCTCTTTTTTGAGGCAGAAGAAGACGCTTCCGACCAGGAGATTCTATCCGGGTGTTTAAAGGACTTTTACCAGAGCCGTAGGGATATCCCGAAAAAGGTCCTTTTGCCCATATCCCTGCCAGGAAAGGACCAGATCGCCAAGATGCTTTCCGCCAATGTTCATAAAAAAATTATGATCACCTCACCTCTCAAAGGGAAAAACAGGCAGTTGGTGGACATGGCCGTAACCAATGCCCAGATCCTGATGAGAAAGAAAAGAGAAGGCTTATCCCCGCAGGAAGAAGCGAGACAGGTCTTCGGACTTTCCTCCATCCCCCATCGTATCGAAGGCTACGATATCTCCAACACAGGAGGTGATGAGTCCGTAGGCTCCCTTGTCGTCTTTGTCGATGGGCTTCCTCAAAAAAATGACTACAGGAAGTATAAAATCAAGAGCGTGAAAGGCCCGGACGATGTGGCCAGCCTTAAGGAGGTGATCAAAAGACGATACAGCAGAGTTCTCCGGGAAAAGGAGCCCTTACCCGATCTGATCCTGGTTGACGGCGGAAAAGGCCAGCTCAACGCAGCCAAAGCTGTGCTGAACGAACTCGGATTGTCTCAGCTCCAGGTTGTATCACTGGCGAAGAAAGAAGAAATCATCTTCACCCCATCGAGGAAGGATGGAATCAGGCTGGAAAGAACATCACCGGCTCTCAAACTGTTCCAGAACATAAGAGATGAGGCCCACCGCTTCGCCATATCTTTCCACCGCTTGAGAAGGAAGAAAAAGAGTTTCAAATCCTGGCTGGACGGAATCCAGGGCATAGGGAGAAAGAGAAAAGCTGCCCTGCTGGCAAAGTACAGGAATCTTGAGGAGATCAAAAGGGCTTCCGTGGAAGAACTGGCTGAGATAACAGGACGAAAAGCCGCCCAAAGCCTTCTCAACCACCTGAAAGGCCCTGACCGATGAAAAGCCTGGAAGAAGCAAAAACATCAGGGATAACAAATATTAAAAGGATAAATAAGTATAATAAATTAAAGAAAAGTATATTAAAGTATATATCAAAGGAATTTTTTTAAGATTAAGCTTTGTTAGGCGCTTGGATCAGGAGACGAAAATGGTACTCGGAATCGGGATCGATATCATAGAGGTGGCAAGAGTCAGAAAACTGGCTGAAAAAAACCCAAGGTTTTTAAAGAGAATCTTCACCCCTGAGGAAGTCGTATACTGTTCCAAGAAAAAAAACTCTCATCAGCATCTTGCCGCCCGTTTCGCTGCTAAAGAGGCGTTTTTCAAGGCCCTGGGAAGAAGGATAAAATGGACAGACGTTGAGCTCTATAATCTCCCCTCTGGAGAACCTCAGCTGAAGATCAAGGACGAAGAGAGGTTCTCGTTCTCGGAAGTCCATGTCTCCATATCTCACCTTGCGGAATACGCAGCAGCCATGGTGGTTTTGGAAGGAAAAGAGTAAATCCTCGGACTACTTTCCTAGAATCAAGCGGACAATCAAACTCAAGATTACAGCCACACCCGTATTCAATCCGATAGAGAGGAAGGCTATTCTTTTCCCCATCTCTTTCCAGAGGAGGGCCACTGTGGACAGACAGGGGATGAAAAAGTTGATGAATACGGTGAAAACCACAAGCTGCTCTTTAGTCACGACTGTCATCAGATCCTTGTAGCTCACTCCTAAAGCCTGGAGCATCATGATCAAAGAGAGCTCTTTTCTCAAGAATCCAAAAACAAGGGTCACTCCGAGCTCCTGCGGAAGGCCAAGGCCTTTCTCTACCAAAGGGGATAGAATAATGTTTATAATTCTGTCAAAATGCAGGTATTGAAGAAAGCCCAGGACAATGCTGCCCGCGACCAGGATTGGCCAGGCAAACTTTATAAAGGATTTCATCTGGAAAATTGTTTTCTTCAGCATGTTTTTGAGAGAGGGCATTTTCAAAGAGGGAATTTCCAGGATCAACCCCGGCGAGGGAGTTCGGAAGAATAGTGATATCACCCGGCCGAGAATCGCGATCAAGAGGATGTTGAACGTATAGAACCCAAAGGCCCAGATAGGACCCAGGTAAAAGGCAACCAAGGCAAGGATTATCGTTGTCCTGGCTGAACAGGGAATGAAGGGAATGAGCAGGGAGGTGATGACCCGGTCCCGCCGGGATTCCAGGATTCGAGTGCTTACAATAGCTGGGACATTGCAGCCAAATCCCAGTATAAAAGGAGATACGGATTTGCCGTGAAGCCCGATCTTATGCATAAAAGTATCCATCAAGAATCCGGCTCTCGCCAGGTAGCCAACATCCTCCAAAAAAGACATAAGTAATATCAGAGGAACAAAATAAGGGAGGACAATGGCCACGCCTCCTCCTATGCCTGCGAGCAGGCCATCGATCAAATAAGAAAACACGTTTTCTCCGAGCTTCAGCATCAGGAAATTTCTAAGGCTGGTCAAGGGCTCAAGAAGAAGCTCTTCTAAGGGATTTCCAATCTTGAAAATGATAAAGAAAAAGCCAAAAAAGATCGCCAATAGGATGATATACCCAAAGAAAGGGTGCATGATGACGTCGTCTAGCCTATCTTGGAACTTGACTCTTTTCCCTCTGAACACTCGGCTGCTTTCTTCAAAGATCTTCAAAGCAAGGTGATGCCTCTCAGCAGAAATAACCTCGTAGGAAGGAGCGTTATGCATGTCTTCTAGCTCACGCCTCACTCTGTCCAGGTCTTCTTTTAATTTCGGATTGATCTCCCTTAGCACCTTATCGAAGAAAAGCTTGTTGGCTTCTATCATGTGAATAGCTGTGAACCTCTTGTTGTAGACAGGGGGAAAATCTTCTGGAAGGAGATTGGCCAATTTTTCAACTCTTTGTTCCACATCCCTGGACCATTTGATGGGAGTTACGGAAGGACTTTTCCCCAGGGTTTGGAGAGCAGCTTCCAGCATTTCCTTTATCCCTTGACCGCGGGTGGCAATGGTGGGAATCACCGGAACTCCGAGAAGCTTCTCGAGTTTCTTGATATCAATCTCAACTCCCTTTTTCTTTGCCAGGTCGATCATGTTCAGGGCAATAATCATCGGGGACCCCAGCTCCATCAGCTCTAAGGTCAGTTCAAGGTTCCGGCCAAGAATAGAGGCGTCGACCACGTTGATGATTAGGTCTGGCTTCTCATGGAATAAATGAGAGAGGGCTACTTTTTCTGCCGGGTCGGAAGGGTTCAGGGAATAGGTCCCCGGCAAATCGATGATGTTTACAATGCTTCCCTCAACATTGACCTTGCTATGGGTATGCTTGATGGATGTTCCGGGAAAGTTGGATGTATCCGCTTTTAGCCCTGCAACCGCGTTAAAGAGTGTACTCTTCCCGCAATTGGGCTGGCCGATGAGAACAACATCGGGATATCTATTATTTTTCGTCAATTATCTCGACTATAATCCTTTGGGCAATTCCCCTGCCCAGGGCCACAGACGTATCTGAAGTCAAATTCCTTACGAGGACGGGGCCACGAAAAATGGCCATCGAATCCAGCTCTATTGTATCGCCTTTATGAAATCCCATGGCAAGAAGCCTTCTCCGTATCCCGTGCCCACCTTGAATGCCTAAAATCCTCAACGGGACGTCAGAGGGTGCTTGAAGCAGGCTGATCAATTCTGACAAATTCCTTTCTTATGCGATATTAATTGAGAATGATTCTCAATATAACCAATTATGATAAGAAATTCTCAACAAAAAATCAATACTCCCTTGAGGGCTGTAGGCATCTCTACTTCCGTGTCAGTTCATTATGAAAGTTTAATATGTTACAGCGCCAGTTCCCCTCCATCCGGAGCCCATGGTGGATGGTGGGAGGGTCTTGGCAAGGATGGATGGCAACCGGCGCTCTACTTCTCCATTATATCAGATGTTTTTTTATCAAGAGCATAGAGATTCTTACCTGGAGATTCTCCGGCGTCAGGCCGGTTCCAGCTTGAACCTGGGGTAAACAAGGTAAAACAGGATGATGAGATAGCCGATGACAACCAGAGCATGTTGGGTGTAAAAATGGTAGCCCTTCTTCCCCAGGACTTCACTGAGGCTGGCTCCGATGAACACAAAATCTGCGATAAGGATGTATTTCAGAACAGGCGGAAATCTGTCAATCAGATTGACCAGGAAAACGATAGCCAGTATGGAGTAGAGGTAATTGTAATACCAGGCCATAGGGGAAAGAAATGGAATCAGGACAAGTAAGTAGGAGCATTCCAGGACTTCAGGGTTCGCAAGGCCGTTCTTCTTCCCTTTGAACATCATCCCCAGCAGAAACAAACCCGCAATTAAAATCAAACTGAAACTCAACCCCCAGGCTAATTTCCCTTTATCCGCTGGAAGATTTTTCAAGAAGAAGGCGTAAATCGAAGAATTATCATACTGGTTGATAAGAGACCGGGTGGATAGAGAAAGAGTCCTCTGCCATTCTTTCAAGACAAAGAGTGCTTTTTCGAGACCATAGAAAAAGATTGGCAGCAAAAAGCCGATGACAAGTGCCGCCATCCCTGAAGCAAGCAGCTTGAGTCTTTTTCGAAGGAGGAAATAAGGCAAAAAGACCAGGGCATAAGGCTTAAAAAAAATTGAGAAACCCCAGAACAAACCGCCCTGGACATCCTTCTTCTCAAGCAGAGCTTTGATCATCATCAGCAAAAGAAAATACATCAAAATATTGACCTGCCCCAGCTCTATCTCACGGCCGATGAATTTAAGCAGGATAAAAAAAGATAGAGCGACCACCCATCCTTTCTTCTTATACTTTGCTAACAGGATGTCATAGGACGCGGTCAAGGAGAGGAACAAGAGATAAAGCTCCAGAAAATACCATAACAGCTTGGCCAATTCATACGGGAACAGGGTCAGCATCGAAAAAAACACAGCCGAGACTGGAGAATATTTGTACTGGAGATGGCCGTCGGATGTCTGGTAGAGAACCTCACCTTTAAGGATCCTCTCGCCCCCTTGATAGCAGACTCCAAAATCCGTCATATCCTTTTTTACATGGAACTGGTAGAGAAGAAGGAAAAACAGAACAACAAGGAGAATGAGAAGGATTTGGCGCGCCTTTGGTGACATTCTCACGGCCAGAGTCTCCTATCCGGTTTCAAGTCCCTAAAACCTACAGGATTATTTTCCCCCTGTCAACATAGAGGGTCAGGCCTCAGTACATGGGGCCAGGCCGAAGTAAGTTCGATAATTCTAAAATTGGATTATTGCGGAGTCAGGCCTTATTAATATTCTTGACGATAGAGCAGGAATCAAGTTGTATGTCTTTTTTTTAGGCGGGCTTATTTATTAACCAGGCTTGACTTTAAAATGACTCCAGTTCTCAAATAATCGAACTTACTGAAGCCTGCCCCCTTTTTTGGCCTCCAAAATTGACAATCTCCAGGGATTCTGCTACAAAATATTCAAATGTTTAAGTGGCTGATAAAAAAAATTTTCGGTACAAAAAACGAGAGAGACCTGAAAAAACTCCGGCCTTATGTCTCGGCCATAAGCGAGCTTGAGCCTCAGATACAAAAACTCACCAACGACCAGCTCCGGGCCAAAACAGCGGAATTCAAAGAAAAACTGGAGCAGGGTGCCACCCTGGATGATCTCCTCATCGAAGCCTTTGCCGTGGTCCGGGAAGTGGGCAAACGCACCATCCACATGCGCCACTTCGACGTCCAGCTGATGGGGGGTGTCGTCCTCCATCAGGGGAAAATCGCTGAGATGAAAACCGGTGAGGGAAAAACCTTGGTTGCCACTCTCCCCGCCTACTTGAATGCTCTGAGCGGCAATGGAGTGCATATCGTCACCGTGAATGACTACCTGGCCAAAAGGGACACCGAGTGGATGGGCCCCATCTATAACTTTCTCGGGATGGAGGTGGGAACGATCCAGCACGAGATAGGAGACTTTGAGAGGCATCAGGCTTACCGCAAGGACATCACTTACGGCACCAACAACGAATTCGGGTTTGACTACCTGCGGGACAACATGAAATTCCGCCTCTCCGACCTGGTTCAGAGAGAGCACAACTATGCCATCGTTGACGAAGTAGACAGCATCCTAATCGATGAAGCCCGGACTCCTCTCATCATATCCGGGCCCACCGAAGAATCGACTTCACTCTACTACCGGGTCGACAATCTTATCCGCCGCCTCAACAAAAATCACTACCAGGTGGATGAGAAGACCCGGACCACGACCCTGACTGAGGAGGGCGTGGCCGCAGCTGAGAAATTCCTCAACGTTACCAACCTTTATGACCTGGGTCACATGGACACGATCCACCACATCAACCAATCCCTGAAAGCCCATCACCTGTTTAAAAAGGATGTCGACTACATGGTCAAAGACGGCAAAGTGATTATCGTCGATGAGTTCACGGGCCGGCTCATGCCAGGACGCCGATACAGCGACGGCCTCCACCAGGCCCTGGAAGCCAAAGAAAAAGTTCGCGTAGAGGAGGAATATCAGACCTTGGCCTCCGTCACTTTCCAGAACTACTTCCGGATGTACGATAAGCTGGCTGGCATGACAGGGACAGCCGTTACAGAGGCCACGGAATTTCAATCGATCTATAAACTGGATGTGGTGGAAATTCCCACCAATAAAACCCTCATCCGCTACGAATACCATGATGTGATCTACAGGACTCAGAAGGAGAAATGGGACGCTGTGGTCGAAGAAATCATCGAGAACTACAATATGGGACGTCCTGTCCTGGTGGGTACGATCTCCATCGAAAACTCGGAATGTCTCAGCTCAATCCTGAGAAAAAGGAACATAAAGCATGTGGTTCTGAACGCCAAGTACCATGAGATGGAAGCCAAGATCATAGCCCAGGCTGGAAGAATGGGCGCGGTGACGATCGCCACCAACATGGCTGGCCGCGGCGTGGATATCCTCCTCGGAGGAAATCCGGAATTCTTAGCTTCCGAACAGCTGCGAAAAAAAGGAATCGACCTCTCCAAAGCTTCGCAGGAGGAATGGGAAAAAGCTCTCGCTGACGTCCAAAGCACAACTCAACTCGAACACGAAAAAGTCATTTCCATGAACGGGCTCCATATCATCGGCACCGAGCGGCATGAAGCCCGAAGGATCGACAATCAGCTCCGCGGAAGAGCAGGGCGGCAGGGGGACCCGGGTGCTTCCCGTTTCTACCTTTCCTTAGAGGATGACCTGATGCGAATATTCGGCAGCGACCGGATCTCCGGCCTGATGGCCAGGATCGGCATGGCCGAAGGAGTCCCCATCGAACACAACATGGTGAGCAAAGCCATCGAGCGGGCACAAAAGCAGGTGGAAGGACATAACTTTTCCATCCGGAAACACCTCCTCGAATACGATGATGTGATGAACAAACAGAGGGAATCCATTTATACCCAGCGAAGAGAGATCCTGCGCGGCAAAAACATGAAAGAGTTCATCCAGGGACTGATCGAAACCCTTGTCGAATGGATCATGGAAACTCATGCGAGCAAGGAAAAATCTCCTGACGACTGGGATGTGGAGGGATTGAGGAAAGGAATCGCCTCCCAGTTCGGCCTGGACATCGAGGAGCTGAATCTCGATTGGGAATCAATAATTTACGATGATCTGAAAGAAAAAATCACCAGGGCTCTCAAAGACATCTACACTGAAAAAGAACAGATCATCGGTGAGAAACGGATGCGGGAATTCGAGCGTGTCATCATGCTCCAGATTCTAGACTCCCAGTGGAAGGATCATCTGCTCGGCATGGACTATCTCAAGGAAGGGATCGGCCTTCGGGGCTACGGCCAGAGGGACCCCCTGGTGGAGTATAAGAAGGAAAGCTATGATATGTTCCAGGCGATGATGGACAGGATCGAGGAAGATACCATCCGCTACCTCTTCCTTCTTCAGCCTATCAGGGAAGAAGAGGTTCCCGAAAGGAAAGAACAGTCGCTCTACTATCAGCGTCCTCGAGGTGCCCCTGCCCCCAGTGTCAGAAAGGCCAGGTCCATGATTCCTAAGAAGAGAAAAAAGAAAAAAAAGAGAAGATAATGAGGTGGATAAAATGTTCGACCATAAAATAAAAGAGGGACTGACTTTTGACGATGTTTTGGTCCTGCCTTCTAAATCCAACGTGATCCCTGCCCAGGCAGATGTCTCGACAAAATTCAGCCGGAAGATCAACCTCCACATCCCCATAGTCAGCTCGGCCATGGACACGGTTACGGAATCCAAGATGGCCATTGCCCTGGCCCAGCAGGGAGGACTGGGAATCATCCACAGAAACCTGCCCATAGACAAGCAGGCTGAAGAGGTGGATAAAGTCAAACGGTACGAGAGCGGAATGATCGTTGACCCGATCACGATGAGGCCGCAAAACAGGATATTCGAAGCCATAGAGGTGATGAAGAAATTCAGGATCTCCGGGCTCCCGATCACTGATGAGAACAACAAATTAGTCGGAATTCTCACCAACCGGGATGTCCGTTTCGAGACCCGCCGCAACCTTCCCATAGAAAAAATCATGACCAAGGACCTGATAACCGTACCGCTGGGAACAACGCTCGAAGAAGCGGAAAAACTCTTCCATAAGCACAAGATCGAAAAAATCATGATGGTGGATGAAAACTATCACCTGAAGGGATTGATCACCTACAAGGATATCCTCAAGAGGATCCAGTATCCTCGATCTGCCAAGGACAGCTTCGGACGCCTGAGAGTGGGTGCTGCCATCGGCGTTGGCGAGGAAACCCTGGAGAGAGTAAAGGCTCTCGTGGCAGCCAAGCTCGATGTCCTGGTCGTTGACACCGCTCATGGACATTCTCAGAGGGTCCTGGACACGGTGAAGATGCTGAAAAAGGAATTCCCTGACCAGGAGCTGGTCGCTGGAAACATCGGCACCGAAGAAGCAGCCAAGGAGCTGGTGGACCTCGGTGTGGATGCGGTTAAGGTCGGAGTCGGGCCAGGATCGATCTGCACCACCCGGGTCGTAACCGGAGCCGGTATCCCCCAGATCACAGCCATCTCCGATGTCTATAAAGTCACTAAAATCGCAGGAATTCCCCTCATCGCTGATGGGGGAGTCAAATATTCAGGAGACATCACCAAAGCAGTCGTGGCCGGAGCCAGCTCAGTCATGCTGGGCAACATCATGGCTGGAACGGAAGAAGCGCCTGGCGAGGTTATCATCTACCAGGGCCGCTCGTACAAGACCTACCGCGGCATGGGCTCCATAGAAGCGATGAGACAGGGCAGTCGCGACAGGTATTTTCAGGATACGCTCTCTGACGAGGACAAGATCGCTCCGGAAGGCATAGAAGGCCGCGTTTCTTACAAAGGAAGCGTGGTGAACATCATCCAGATGATGGTCGAAGGGCTCAAGGCAGGAATGGGCTATGCCGGGTGCAAAACCATTCAGGAGCTCCAGAAAAAAGGGAAATTCATAAAAATATCATCGGCCGGAGTCAGGGAAAGCCACGTCCACGACGTGATCATCACCAAAGAAGCGCCCAACTACCGTCTGGACTGAGCTGCTGAAAAATAAGGGAAAGCCCCTGTTCTCAATCCTCGGCCTTATGCTTTTTAGTGCCTTCGGTATTTTCCTTTTCTTTATTTAAAAGGAGGAAAAAGTCATGTCTTTGTTCGTGACAAAATCCATCATCGCCGGGATTCTTTTCATAGCCGGGTTGTTTGCGCTCTTGACCATGCTCTCTCTGATGGGAAAGACAGAACGGAAAGCCAGCCCGAAATCCTTGAGAAGGCTGCATAAAATTTTCGGGTTTATCTTCACCATCCTGATTCTGGTGAACAGCTATCTTGGTATGAAATACTGGACGGCAGCCGGCGACCAGCTGTCTACAAGGGCGGTCTTCCACGGGATTCTGGCTCTTGCTCTGCTCATCATCCTCATCCTGAAAATAGTCATCGTCCAGTTCTACAATCAGTTTCTCAGGTTCGCTCCGGTCATGGGGATAACGGTCTTTGCCTTGAGCTTTGTCGTCTTCAGCACCTCGGCAGGCTACTTCCTCCTAAGAACAATCTGCGCCCAACCCGAAACTTCAGAGTTCTCGACACCTTCTCCAACTTCCCTAAAGGGAAATGTAGAAAGAGGAGTCTCGCTCTTTAACAACAAATGCGCCTCCTGCCACTATGCCGACAAAGAAGAGGCCAGGAATGGCCCCGGCCTGAAAAATCTGCTGAAAAGGGAGAATCTTCCCTCCAGCAACAGATCGGCCACAGTCGAGAATATCCTGCTTCAGCTCAAAAAGCCTTGGCGCGTTATGCCCAGTTTCACCTCATTCCTCGAGCAGGAATTGATTGACCTTATGGCCTACATGAAGACTCTATAAATTATGAAACTGGGATCAGGCTTCAGTAAGTTGAAAGTATCTCTATCTCCATGACAGTTAATTATGAAGGCGTAATCTGTGACAGCGCCGGTTCACCTCCATCCGAAGCCCATGGTGGAGGGTGGGCGGGTCTTGGCTAGGATGGAGGGAAACCGGCGTCACACTTCTCAATTGGTCGGATGTTCCCCTCATCACGGAAATAGAGACGCTTGCCAGCAAGTTAGATATTTGACAAGGCGGGAAATTTCCCGTATTAAATAGACTCTAACTCCAGGAAGAAGGTTTCATGAAAAGAAGGGATTTCTTCGAAAAGAGCGGATGCGGTCTGTTCGGATTGATGCTGGCCTTTTTTGGGCTGACAGCCTGCAAAAAAGGTGAAGCTCCGGCTGAGGAGTCAACCGCTGCTCAAGCAGCCAAAGAGGAGATGAGCCAGAAAGACATGATCAAAAAGCTGTTGATGGAGAAAAAAGGCTTGTCCGCAGAAGAGGCAGACGCCCAGATGGCGGAGTTTGAAGAGAAAGTGTCCATGGTCAAAACCATGTGCATCTGCAGGACCTGCCCCACCTATGTTTCGGAGGAATCGGAACTCGGCTTCTGCCATCCTCTAGTCGGAAAAAGCAAGGTCATCACTGGGGAGAAAGGATGCGTCTGCCCCAATTGTCCTGTCTATAAGCAGATGAGCCTCAAGAACGGCTATTACTGCACAAGAAAGTCGGAGATGGAACAGGAAATGGCCAAGATAGGTTAAGCCCATTATTCTTTTTGGCTGTTCGTAAATAAACGACTGGATCAATGATATGAAAAAATACTGGCGGTGTTTCGTCTGCAACGACATTCACTATGGTGTCAATCCTCCAGAAACCTGCCCCACCTGCCGGGTAAAGAATGCCTACGTAGAGATCTCCTCCACAGAAGCCGATACAATATGCAGCACCACCAAGGTCGAGAATATCGACTTCGATAAAAACAAATTCCTGGAGGCAATCGATAAATTTGTTAAAAGTAACGAGTTCCAGCTGAATCCGGATAAGGAAAAGGTCAGCATGCTTCTGGAAGGGATTTTCAACAACGAGAAAAACCACGGCCTCAAGTACTGTCCCTGCAGGCTGATTACTAAAGACTTCGAGGAGGATCTCAAGCTTGTTTGCCCCTGCAATTTCCTCGCTCACAACACCTATAAAGAGAAGGGAGAATGCTGGTGCGGGCTCTTTGTGAGGAGAAAATAGAATGAAAAAAAAGATAATGTTCTGGGCAAGGGAATGTCCCCACTGCAGGAATATGATGCCCCTTGTGGACAGGTTGATAGAAGAAGAAGGAGTCGAAATAGAAAAGCTAGAAATCTGGCACAACGAGGAAAACGCCGACCTGATGCGCTCCTACAGGGATATCATCGCTCCCCAATGCGGAGGACAGCTCCGGACTCCCACCTTTTTTGACACAGAGACCAACGACGTCATCTGCGGTGAGGTCGAGTACGAAGTTCTGAAGGACTGGGCGCTGAAATAAAGGAACTACCCATATCATAGCTAAGTATTTGTTCTTTGAGGCGGATGGTGTTGACATCATGCCCACTAATCTGACTTTTTGGAGTATGACATATGCTTTCCAGGATGTCATTCGACAAAAATAGATGAAAATGGTGAGGGATTCGACGCAGGCTCAACAGGGAATTCCCTCTAATTAATCTGCCAATATTGACTGCCCATGATTAACAATGAATAAAGTCAATATCTCACAAGTCGATGTTTTATTCGCTACTGGAATCTATCCTATAGAGTTTCTTTTTTATTACAAAGAAGGATTCAACACGGGGAAAATAAGACGTACTTTACGAAAGCTATCTTCAGTTTTTTGGCCGATGTTCGGTGAATACAGGGATGGCATGATCTTCTTTGACAAATATAGTGAAGAGGATTGTTATGATGAAGAAGTCATTAACCAAGAGCTCAACATCCCGGAGCTCGAAGAAAAAGGATTCGAAGCCTATTCCCGCTTCAGCCTGCCAGATCTAAAGAAATTATTCTTTTTAAAAGTGATACATTTGAAGAACGGTATGATCTTGATACCCAAAATGAATCACCTGGCCGGGGATGGATACAGCTATTTTTACTTTTTATCAGCACTTGCTGCATTATCTCAACCTTCCTTAGTTCCGTTCAAATCATATTTAATAAATTTATTTTTAAAGCCTCATCACTGTAGAACAACACTAAAAGGTTTCTCTTTCGAGGGAGCTGAATTGAAACCTGTGTTCCAAAACGATAAATTCACCGTAGAATTTGATGAAATTCCCCGGAAAGATGTCCAGTCTATCATCAAAGAAGCGGCCACTTTCGATAATCTTCGGGTTTCTACGAATGATATCTTATCTGCCATTGCTGTCAAAAAAACAGTTGGTAGGCAAAGTCAGTTTTTTGGAGAGGAAGTCAACCTGACGATACCGATCGATGTTCGACGACAGATCAAAGAGTATGGCCGAGGATTTTTTGGTAACGGAATAATGCTGCACACGATAAAGCTCAGAAAGAAGTTTATTGAAAATACCCTCACCAAAGGGCTTGCTGTCCAAATCAGAAAATCCATGCCTTCTGTCTCGAAAGAGACATACATAAATTATTTAACAGAGTTGGAAGAAATCATATCCAGGGGAAAAATGGACCAATTCATACCATTTGACCCAAAAAGCGGATGTTTGGTGACCAATATATCAAGACTGCCATCGGATAAATTAAATTTCGGAACCGGCAGTCCCGAACTTATTCTTCCATTAACAGTAGAGAAAAACTCGACAGCAATTCTAGCGAAAAATGAAAATTTTATTTTAAGATTCGCTCATAATCCATAATATACGGACTTCTCCCCATGTGATGCATATGCGCCGAAAAAAACTGATGCCAGATGAATGAAGGGATAGTGATTAAAAGGAGAGCTAACAAGTTTTTGAACTCATTATTTCTTTTTACCTTCTTAGAGCCGATCTCCGCCCGCTGGCTTGTACCTGATGTCAAGAATCCCATCCGCAGACGTGTCCTATTCCAAACAAGGCTGGCCAATTGATCAGAAATCATCCTCTAGTTACAATCAAGGTCTGGATCATCACCCTTCTCTTGATACTGATATGGTCCGCATGCACCTGCACAGCCAGACATGAAAAAGCGACAGGACGGAAAGTGCCGGTCGTCTACTGTACTGATCTCTTTCATCCCCATGACGATCCTGATGATCATTTCGATATCGCCGTTCTCTATGCCTTGGAAGAACTGGATACCCGGGGAATTGTTCTGGATCAGGGAAGTAAACAAGAACATCGACCGGGACGCATCCCGGTGGAGCAGTTGAATCTCCTGACAGGAAGGGACGTACCCTGGGCAGTAGGGCTATCCGAACCACTGAAAACTCCGGACGATAAGGCCTTAGATCAGGCAGAAAAATACCAAACAGGCGTGAACCTAATCCTGGATGTTCTAGAGGATTCGAAAGACCCGGTGACCATCATCACTGTCGGGAGCCTGCGTGACTTGGCCGCTGCGTTCAATCGGAAGCCCGAGCTGTTCAGACAGAAGATTTCCAGACTGATGATCTTTATAGGCGAGGCGAGTGCCGGTACCCAGGAATGGAACGTCGGTCTGGATCCCAACGGATTCATCCGCATCATGAATTCAGGGCTGGCTGTCTGGTGGATCCCGTGTTTCGACGGAGGGAACTTCAAGAACAAGGGAAATGCGTCTTTCTGGAAAGCCAGCCATGCCGATCTTTTAAGGTATTCTTCAGATCAGGTTATGAATTATTTTATTTACGCTCTACTTAAAAAGACCTCCCCGGATCACCTTGAATATCTGAGTAAGAATATCGACGAAGTGGCCAGAAGGCAGGTTCTCTCTGAGACACGAAACATGTGGTGTGCCGCGGTTTT
The DNA here is from genome assembly GCA_029882525.1 of Candidatus Aminicenantota bacterium. Classification (GTDB taxonomy): domain Bacteria; phylum Acidobacteriota; class Aminicenantia; order Aminicenantales; family Aminicenantaceae; genus SOIA01. Next base: position 14,419 of record JAOUKO010000052.1, read on the forward strand.
TACAGAAGCGGCGGGACGTAAGATCGTCCAAAGAGAAGGAGAATGGGTCGCCGTACCAGTGGATTTTCTTGAAAAAAAAGCACGGGTTCTCGAGATTTTCCGCTTTGCTCGCGTATCAGTGTTTGTGGACGATGACGCCCGGATTGTCTATGAGGAA
>JAOUKO010000297.1 GCA_029882525.1 Candidatus Aminicenantota bacterium
ATTTAGGACTGTAAGAAAGGGTTCTGTTGCTTAACGCGCCCTTATCAGAAGAGGGTTCGCCTCTAACAACCAGACGGAGTAGTTCACTAAAGCTTCACTCGATGTGCCCCGCGTTTGCACTAATCTTAATGCTTGCATAATCCAGGTTAGTTAAATGTTTGAGGTAATTTAATCCTGTACTTCGCAAGCGTTTGTTTACCTTGATCACTTTCAAGGATGACATAGACATATTCGTCCTTTATGAAAAGATTGGACGGACTGCCGAATTTAAAATTATCGCCAAATTCGATCTTTCCGCTGTAAATGTACTCTCCTTTTTCAGAAAATATATCGATCTGCTGAGAGGTTGTCATTGGTCCTATGTTTGTTACGGCAAAAATATAAATAAACCCATTGATTGAATCAATATGACTGAAATAAGTCATCTCATCAGGCAATTGAGCTATGATTTTCTCAACTCTTTCCTCAGGAATTTTCGAATTGGCGAAATGATTTCGCTTTTCTTCAGTGGAGGCGGTCATTCTTTTTCTGTCTAGACTGAAAGATGACAGGATTTCACCGGCCTGATTCGCAATGAAAATCTTGTATTGGTCGCTACGACCGAACACCATTTTTTTTCCGTCATAATCAAGTCTCACTTGAGGAGTCAGACCGAAAATCATAACCATCGGGCCCTGGAATGAATTCTCGCTATTGGTTTCCGGCTCTGAAAAATCCAAAAGTATTTTATCCTTGCCTGAAGGAATATCGTATAATACCAATTTTTTTTCATTGACCGGCGATTGAGGAAGGTTAGGAGCGTATATAAATTCATTCTCATTAAGAAAAAAAAGCGGGAAGCGAAGGAAAAGATTATTTTCTACAGCATGTTCAAAAGTGCCGTCTTGAGAAAAAAAATGAAGTTTATCCGGAGTAGCCAAAACGATTTTTCCCCCTGCTTGAAAGCGATTGAGATATTGGGACAGTTGCCCCTTCTCGTTTCCTTGAGGTGCGAATTTTTTTATGAAATGCCCTTTGTCGTTAAATATGTAACTGATATTATGTTCAAAATCCCGGAGATAGATGTATTGTTTATCTGAAACCAAGAGTTCAGCAACCCGACCGAAATCATCATCCCCAGCACTATCTGCTTCCCATATTTTTTCAGGATAAAAACGCCACTCTCCTTTTAATGGATTGTCTTTTATAGAGGTTTGGCCGGAAAAAATAAGGATAGGAATTAAAAGCAATCCATAAAAAAAGATTTTCTTCATCTTTATCTCCTTAAATGTATTTCACGTGGGGAGAAGGTATTACAAGACAAAACAGACAAATTAATATTATACGGCTCATTGAAGAAAAAACACCTTCAATCATTATACATTCTCTTAACATTATATAGACATAATTCCGGACTATCCATGAGAATTTCAAAGAATATTTCTTAACTTAGCCGGTAGGCGGGCTTACGTTATGGAAATGCATAGATATCTATATTCCTGTGTTCTTCCAATAACGGGCGGTCTTAATCCATCTCCCACAGCAGAATTTCTTCTCTCCTCCCATAACCAGCATCGGTTTCTATACTGGTGAATTCCTTGTGGCTGATTTGAAAAAATAGGAATTTCGTTTTTGGTCTTGCTCCAGCTCTCTTAAAATTTTCCATAATTTCCATCTGTTGATATTCGAGAATAAGAATAACACACCCAAAACGACAGAGTCCATTTTGAAATATCTCCGGCAGAAAGGCAAGTTGAGATTTTGAATGACTTTCTGTTTTCTAATCTAAGGTTTCAAATTTTTTTATAGCTAAGAAGTCTTCCTTTTCTGAGCCTTTTCTCTTTACACAGTGAACCAGCTCATTCTCATCTTCATCCAGCGTGGAGAAAAAAATAAAATTTTCCGTAACTCTGATTCCCGCTCCAGCGAAACGCATCTGAGCCAGAATTTTTCCATTTTCATCAAGAAGCCAATACTCTCTCTCTGTTTCTTCATAGTGAACCGGTCCTGCAACAACAAGGTTCCCGTCAGGAGTTATGGAAATCCCGGTCACATTTGGCTTATCATAGAGGGATTTCTTGTACTTTTCTACCACCCTTCCGAACCTCTGCCACCAGCTTGGATTTCGCTCCGCAATTAATTCCTTTCTTCTTGTCCTCCAGGCATTTAAATCCCTGCCTGTGACTTTATCTGGCCTGGGAAGTTCTGTTTCAATCTCACGGATGAGCTTTCCCTGGTAATCGTATACCTTGAATTTTCTGCTCATCCCATCAGTAAATACTACAGTGTCATTCCGGAAAGGAGCCCACAGGAACACGGGATAATACGGAAGCCAGGAGTCCCCGCCATCTCCAATGCTTGAAATGGATGTAAAATAGTCTGTTCTGATAATCTCGGATACCACCTTTCCCTGTGAATCTATTCGAACAAGCAAACGGGGATATTTGTAGAGAAAATAATCCTTTTTCATTTCAGGAGCAGACATGAACGAAAATTGAACAAGAAAGCTCCCATCCTTTAAGGGAAAAGAATCGTTGATACCGAATGTTTCTTTGATCTCAGGCGAAAGAACCTTGATGAATTCTCCGGATAACTCCATAAACGTTATCCATCTATGCCCTCTAATAAACTCAGTAAAGAACAAATTCCCGTCAGGAGTGAATCCGAAATTAGCGCCGTCTGCCCTTTGAACCTCACCCGGGCCCTCGCCTCTTCCTCCTATCCGTCTCAGGTATTTCCCTTCAGGTGAGTAGACTTTTATGTAGAAATCGCCCCAATCGAAAACATAGATATTCCCGTCAGGCCCTTCCTGAACATGTCTCGGATAGGCCAGGAAGCCATCGCCATCTTCCCTGCCGATAATGAAGTGGTCTTCCCCTTTAGAATTTAAAACGAGGCTAAAAAACAAGATAAAAAAGCAAACGAAAATGCCAGGTCTTTTTTTCATAGAAACCCTCTCCCTTAATCTTATACGGAAATGAAAATGTCTCTGTTCCTTCCTATAAAATAATACACAAGGAAACCTGATTTTGTTGAGAAGAATTTAGCTCAATTTTTCTTTTAAGATAAAACTCTAATACACAAATACAAAGTTTACAATGGGGATTAATGTAAAAATATTTCTAATGCTTATCCTGATTTGGTGAAGAATTGCCGACAGAAACAAGGCTATTCTTATTCATATCGGAGGGCGCGAACAGGATCTGAGAAAATAGCCTTGAGAATATGCCAGCTCATCGCCAATCCGGCGATAAGAAAAGACAGGATTCCAGCCGCCACAAACACCCAGATACCGATATCAACCCGATAGGCAAAGCCGCTCAACCACTCTCTGGCCGCAACGAAAGCGATCGGCCAGGCCAGCAAGTTGGCCACAGCTACCCATTTCAACAAATCCTTGGAAAAAAGAAACAGAAAGTCGGCTGAAGAAGCCCCCAGCACCTTCCGGATGCCGGTTTCTTTCGTCCGGCGGACCACGTTCACAGCAGTCAGGCCGAAAAGTCCCATGCAGGCAATAAACAAAGCAAAACCCGCAGAACAGCCCACAATCTTCCCCCAGCTTCTCTCCCGTCTGTATTCTCTGTTCAGCGCGTCCTCCAGGAAAATGCCGCTGAAGGGAAGCTCGGGCCGAAGCCTTTTCCAGATTCCCTCCAACTTCTCAAGAACGGCGGCCTCTTCTCCAGGTCTGACTTTGACCAGGATATTTCTGTAGCGCT
>JAOUKO010000053.1 GCA_029882525.1 Candidatus Aminicenantota bacterium
GCTTTCCGGCGGAGTGAAAAAATTGCCGTAGGCTTTATAAAGAGGATCATCCGGGTCCGAGGAATCGGAAAAGGAATACATGGTGTGAATCCCCAGCGGAATCCCGTTGGCATCCATCAAGCTGAGGAATCCCATCGGCATGCTGAAAGCCTTCTTCCCCGCGGCCTCGATGCTGGAGATATCGAATCCATCATCGACCATCCGGGCTGCCTCCAGCAGAAGAGAGACAAAGATTACATCCGCCGCGCCTCCTTTGCGGCTGTTGAGGATGGGTGTCGCCACTTTTCCGGCCAGCTTCATGTATTTCGCCACCTTATCGATGCTTTCTTTGGAGGCGGTATCCGTGCCTGCAAACTCACCGGCGCGGTTTTTGTGAGGGAGGTAGAAATAGTGCATCCAGACAACCTTATCCGGCCTGTTTGTAGCGTTCGCCATAATATTGACATCCAGGGAAGAAGTGTTGGAAACCAGGACAACGTGGGGCGCGCAGAGTTCATCCAGCTTCCGGAAGATCTCTTTTTTGATCTCGATGTCCTCTGTGGCGGTCTCTATGACAAGATCGAGTTTCTTCCCTCTGCAGGCTCGTTCGCAGCTTGTGGTGGCCAGAATCCTTCCCTTTATCTCCTCAACCTGGGGAGGAGTAAAGATACCTGCTTTCTCGCCGGCTTTGAGCTCGCCGTCAATGGTCTGAAGGGCACGCTCCAGCATCTCATTGCTGACATCCACCATCCCAACGTTGAATCCGCTCTGGGCATAGACTTGAGCGAGGCTTGCTCCCATCGTCCCTGCACCGATGACCAGGATCTCGACGTCATCCCAGGTGATGCCTCTGGCTGTCTTCCTATCCTGGTTTTCCTTTCCTTTCACCTGAAATCTTCCCTGCATTTTCTGCTTGTTGGCACAGCTTTTACCATCATTGCTTCTTCCTGTCCCTCGTCGCTGAACATCTTGCTCTTATACAATAAATCTCTTTTCTATGAGATTGCCACGCTTCGCTTGCAATGACAATGGAAGTCTCATCAAATTAATCCTGTCCATTTGTGACAAGGCCGTCTATTATCTTTTTTATGTCACCAGATTCTCAAAAAAGCTGAGCGTCTTTGAAGCTTATCTGGCTCTATTCCTTGGGTTTGGGTAAGACGGCTTCCATGAATGACTCATCCACATTTTTTCCCTGGGCGATCAACTGTCTGTACTTGACAAAGTCGATAACATCCTGGCCGGTTATTTTTTTGGAGTTGAAGGCATGGAATCCCATAAAAGCTTCTGACATCATGTTCACAGCCAGCCAGTGGCGGTTATAGTTCTTGGCCATATCCCAGTAATACTTCTTCTTCGCCCTCACGCTGTCCAGAGACTTGATCAGACAGCCTGGAAAGAGGTTGGTGAACTTCCAGATTATTTCGTTTACAGCTTTATCCAGAAGCTCAAAATCGATGGTGGCAGTCTTCAACAATTCCCGGGCCTTCTTTCCTTCTTCCCCGCTGAGGAACTCGCCGTAGACGATCTCGCCGTCCTCCACGTATCTGTCCGTGATCACAGAGGGGTTGCGGATGAATTTGCCATCTTGTTTGATCACGGGCACAACCTTGCTGATCATCCCGAGCCTTTTCATCTTATAGGCGCTCCACATCTCACAGGACACGCAATTCCAGATCGCGTCTTCAATACTCAAGAACCAGGGAAGAAAATCCGACGACCCTCCGTCCGGGGCTGAACCATGACGGGGACCGGCCTGACCGAAAATCGCCGTATCCGCAGAGATGGCGATGTCGCAGGCCATACCGATTTCCTGCCCGCCGGCAATCCGCATTCCGTTCACTCTGCATAAGGTCGGTTTCTTGCACATCAAGATGGAATCGACCATACCGTTGAACAGGTCCATGTATTCGCCGTACTCGTTGGGCTTTCCCGCATAATATTCCGCGTATTCCTTGGTATTTCCGCCAGTGCAGAAAGCTCTGTCACCAACAGCCGTGAACACAACCGCGACCACACTCCTATCCAGGGATGCGCTCTGAAACCCGGCAATAACGCCCTTCACCATTTTAGTGGTGTAGGAATTGTATTGGCCGGGATTGTTGAGGATGATCCAGGCGGAGTAAAGATCTTTGACTTCCTTCCCTGCAGCATCGAGGATGGGCCTCTTTTCGTACATCGTACAGGGAGGCTCAGTCCCCCAATGCTCTTTCCCCCAAAGGGAGTGATCCTTGACCTTTTTATCTTTTTCTAGCCAGTCCAATCCCATATCAGCCTCCTTTTAATGAGAATACATACCGATTTATATCCAATCTAACGCTTTCTTTACAGGCTGAATGCTACTTTTTCAGCAGAATTATGTCAAGAAGAAGGCCAAAACCCGCGATATTTCTCGCTAGAGAAGAAAACTCTGTAACTTAAACCAATCGGTTCTCTTCCAGATAGTGTGGGTAAAATACACAGGAATGGAAGAAGCGACCTTTAAGGTTTAGCCTTCGCGAGCCGTTCCTCGAGGGAAGCCGATGAAATCGGCCGCCGAGTATGTTTGAGAAAGCTCAGGCCAGTGGATTCCGAAAACACGCAGCTTTTGCCCCAGCGAGTCAAAAGCTGCTCGGTTTCAGGCTTCGCTCTCCTCACCTCTTCGATGAGGAACCGTGCCCGCTCAGCCTTCAAATTGTTTTCTCCCCCCACTGCCCTTCGCTTATTCACTGAGGGGGACGGTGAGGGAATGGCGTTAAAAATCTGAAGGGAGCGATGCCATTTCTGTGTATTTGAGTCATTCAATTACCTCTACAACATGGAAAAGAAGCACTCTATTGAACACCCTTCAAGCGGCGCCTTCCAGCTTATCTTTCAGGGCTTGGGTGAACTCGGCTTCTATCTTTTTCGCTTTGGCCCTCAAAATCCGGTCTCCGAACATGGCCAGCTTGCCGACTATGGATGCGTCACACCTGTAAGAAACCTCGACTTCACCCGCTCCGGTCTCTTTGAGGTCTATGCTGGTTTTCTGGGTGAAGCGGCCGGCTTTGCCCAGGTCCATCCCATCCCCTCCCATCTCAACATGAGTCGGGGGCTCGACTTTGGTCAGGATGGATTTGAACTTGAACCGGACCGAGATCGGGCCCACCTTTTGCTTGATCACACAGTCGTAAGTCTTGTCATCAATGAGCTCGATTTTTTCCGCACCCGGCAGGCAGGCCTTCAAGGTTTCCGGCAGCAAAAGCGTATCCCACAGCTTTTGAATCGGTGCTTTGAGTGTGAATTTGCCTTCTAATAACATGCGTCCTCCTCAGGGAACAAATCCATCCATGAATGCCCTATCTTCATATCCCCATTGAAAAGGAAAAGAGCCGTCTCATTTTACCTTGTCTGCTTCTTTCTCGAGCAGCTCCGCCAGAATCTTATAACCTTTGTTTCCAGGCTCCATGGTCTGGATGAGCAGGAGCTCTATAAAATTGAGCCCTTTCGAGTTCACCCAATCCTTGTGGGCCTGGTCGCCTGTCCCGAATATATGCCGGGCCAGGTCCATGGTATCCGGCCATATCTTTCCACATGATGGACATTTGTAACCCAAGGCACAGCCTCCTTACTTTTTTTCTTTCTTTCCTTTCATCCTGAGTGCTTCAAGCACCTTTTCCGGTGTGATCGGAAGATTCTTGACGCTTATACCCGTGGCGTGGAAGACCGCGTTGCTCAGAGCACCTGCGGTCGGGTTGGTGAGCCCCTCTCCTGCCTCCTTGGCTCCGAACGGTCCCTCAGGCTCATATGTCTCGATTTCCATAACCTTTGTCTCGGGCATCTCGGTTGACCTCAGGATCTTATAATCCACCAGATTCGGGTTCAGTATCTTTCCCTCATCCATGGGCAGATCCTCAGTGAACCCGTACCCGGCAGCCATGGCCATAGCTCCTTCCAGCTGACCTTCCACACCCAAAGGATTGATCACCTGTCCGCAGTCATGGGCAGTGACGCAATTCTTGAGCGTTATCTTGCCGGTCTCCGGGTCGACCTCGGCTTCAACGGCCTGAACGCCAAAGCTGTAGGCCGGAGATATCATGCCCTTTCTGTGCGGAGTGTAATGTCCCCTGGCTATAATCGGCTGGCCGTCTTTTCCGCGGATGGCTTCCTTGACCACGTCAAAATAGGACAGGCCCCGTTCAGGACGCGCGATAAGGTGTATCCAGCGGTCCTTTACATCAAGGTCATAGACGATATTCGGGGACAGCTTGGCTGCGGCAAACTCGATGATCTGGCGTTTGGCCTCTGCAGCAGCCATCTTGACCGCATTCCCCTGCATCAAGGTCTCCCGGCTCCCCCAGGCTCCGAGATCGACCGGGCAGTTATCCGTATCGCCCATATGAAGACGGATATCCTCGGGACGCACACCCAGCTCCTCGGCGCAGATCATGACCATAGTTGTATTCGAGCCCTGTCCCATATCCTGAGAGCCGACATAGAGGTCAACCTTCCCGTCATAGTTGACCTGGACCACCGCCGAGGAGAAGGCATAAGGCGTGTCAAACCAGTTGAAGATCCCTCCTGACATGAAACCGTAAGCTGCGATGCCGATTCCCCGGTTCAATGGAAGTTTGCCGCGCGATTTGATCCACTCTTCTATCCTATCGAGACATTGGCTGAGGCCGCAGCTCTGGATCGTTGCCTGTCCGGGGACTTCGTAGCCAGGGTACATCGCGTTCTTGCGCCTGATCTCTATGGGGTCCAGGCCCAGGTCATCAGCTATGAGGTCAATCTGCGTCTCTGCGGTGAAGGTGGCCTGCGGCGCCCCAAAACCACGCATGGCTGAAGTCGGGGCGGTGTTGGTGTAAACCCGGTATCCGTCATAACGGTAATTCGGCCACGTGTACGGAAAGGTCTGGAAAAAGCCCGTCAAATAAAGGGCTGTGGCTCCCATGGAGGTGTAAGCTCCGCCTTCGGTGAACACCCTTGCCTCTTTGGCCACAAAAGTCCCATCTTTCTTCACGCCGCTCCTCAGGTAATAGAACATGGGCGTACGACGCTTGGTGGCCATGAACTCTTCCTCGCGGGTGAACGTGATTTTCACCGGTTTGAAAAGCTTCATGGACAGAAGCGAGCTGCAGAACTGAGCCGAATCGATCTCGAACTTGCTTCCGAAGCCTCCACCCGTATACCGTGAAATGACTCTGACATCGCTCTCTTTCAGCCCGAGCATCCAGGAGAGCAGAACCTGGATGTAGTAATGGGACTGGGTAGATGTCCATACGGTCAATCTTCCTTCAGGCGTGTAGCTGGCTACCGCGTTATGCGTCTCCATACAGACATGGTGCTGCGATGAGCACCTGAACCAGTCTTCCCGTATATGGTCGGCCTTCCTGAATGCCTCGTCCACATCACCCCATTCGATATGACGCGTGACGTTTATGTTCCGTTCGGCATGTTCGTGGAGCAGAGGGGCCCCTTCCTTGATAGCCTCAAGCGGCTCGAAAACACCGGGTAAAGGCTCATATTCCACCTCGATCAAATCCAGTGCTTCCTCAGCCGTATCCTCGTCGACCGCAGCCACGGCAGCTATTGGCTCTCCGATGTAGCGGACCTTGCTTCTGGCGAGGATCTCCTCATCGCAGAGCTCTTTATAACGCCTCCAGATCCCCTGCTTTATCCCCAGGGTGTCCTGGCCGGTGACGACTGCTTTGACTCCGGTCAAAGCTAGCGCCTTTCTGGTGTCGATTTTGAGGATTTTGGCGTGGGGGTACATGCTTCTCAGGATCTTGCCGTACAGCATATGGGGCAGCTTGATATCAAAGGCATACTCCGCCCTTCCGGTTATCTTGGCCACACCATCGATGTTATGAACGGGAGTGTTTATAACCGCATACTTCTTCATCACCCTCTCTCCTTGTACTCGCCTTCAGCCACAGCTCTAACCGCACGGATTATGCTGTTATAACCGGTGCAGCGGCAGAGATTGCCGTGGATGGCTTCCTTTATTTGATCTTTGGTCGGCTTTTTTATTTCCTTCAGCAGCGCGGTCGCGGACATCAGCATCCCTGGAGTACAGAACCCGCATTGAAAAGCACCGTGGTCCAGGAACGACCTCTGGAGGAGGCTGAGCTTCCCTCCTTCCGCCAGCCCTTCGACAGTGGCCACCTCAGCGCCGTCAGCCTGCATGGCTAAAACCGAACAGGATTTGACCGGAACGCCGTTGAGCATGACCGTGCAGGCACCACACGCCCCGGTATTGCATCCCCTCTTTGTCCCGGTAAGAGCCAGGTCATCCCTCAACACCTCGACCAGCAGCCTCTTGGGGTTTATGTAAAGCTCCCTGTATTCATTATTGACTGTTATATGCAAGAGTTGCTTTTCCATTGTCAGATATCTCCTCAGTGGGCCAGAGTCCGGGCATGTTCCCAGGCCCTCTTCACCATCCTTTTCGTCAGAGCTTTTACGAGATGTCTCCTGTAACCTTCACTGGCATGGATATCAGCGACAGGGTCAGCCTCCTCTGAAGCCCTGCTTCCGACCTGCTCGAGCAAACCTTCAGTGACCTTCCTTCCTTTCAGCATCGCCTCAGCTTCTTTTGCCCGTAAAGGGACCGGGGCAGACCCGCCGAGGACCAGGCGGGCATCTTTACAGCGGAGGCCGTCCTCGTTCAACGTTAGGGAGGCGGCAACCGATACAATGCCCTGGTCATTCTTGATGATATTAAACTTTTCGTAGGCGGTGGCTGTCCTTGGAGGAACAGGCGGCACCTGAACTTCGAGCAGGAGCTCGCCCTCTTCGAGAGCGGTCTCAAAGAAGTCAACGAAAAACTCCTCAAGGAGAAGAGCCCGGACTCTCTCCTTATTGGCCATACTCACCCGGGCATTCAGGGCCATAAGCAGCGCCCCCGGGTCGCCGGCAGGGTCGGCATGAGCAAGGTTTCCGCCTATCGTCCCCCAGTTGCGGGTCTGAATGGAAGCCAGGTTCTTTTCCATGTCGACCAATACCGGGTAATGTTTCTTTATCACAGAGGATTTTTCGATTTCCCTGTGAATGGTTGTGGCCCCGATCCTGAGCCCTGTTTTTGAGTTGAATTTGATGTAACTCAGCTCTTTCATGCCCTTGATATCGATCAGATTCTCTGGAGCCACCAACCCCTGGCGCATGAGGATAAGCAGAGACTGCCCCCCGCAGATGATCTTGTAGTCATCTTTGTGTTTGTCTAGAAGGTCAAGCGCTTCTTTGACTGAACCGGCCTTTAAATAGACAAAATCCCGTATCATTTCCCTTTCCTTTCTGCAAATTCATTGAGGACTAACCAGGTGGGGCTCGGCGGCAGCTGGGTAGGCAGGTCAAATTTCTCTTTTGCCTCTCTCCGCCGCGACTCCCGCTCATTTCGATCATCGGGATCCCCTATATATCCCCGATACTTGCTGCAAAAACAGAGATAATAGTGCCTCCCCCTGTACTGCGCGCACTCACGGCACAACTCTTTGGTAAAGGGACACAGCATTTTTGTCTTGGCCATAGGCTATCCTCCCCTGGCAGCCAAATCTTCCCGTTTAAAAATCACAGACGAAAAACGTCTCTTCAAAATCTTAATCCGATTTCAGGCGTCTATTATCTATAATGGCGACCAGCAAAAATGTCAATAAACTCACCATCCAGCAGAGATAGATGGGATGGGGAAGGTGGATCGCTCTAAAAAAAGAAGGGATCTGAGGGAAAATCAACCAGAGCACAAGGGCGGACATGGACGTGAGCAGGGTCCAGGTGGCATGTCCACGCCGGCATACCTGAGGCCAGAAAAGAGTCATCAGGGTCACCAGAGTGTAGGCTGTGGTCAGGCACAACCCGATGAGCAGCGTGTTCAAGATATCGGAGACAGAGATGGCCAGAAGGTAAGTGAAAACGCTCAGGATGAAGACCGAAACCCGGGAGACGATCCTTTCTCCTCTTTCTTTTAAATCCGGGGCAAAAAACCTCTTGATCACGTCTCCCACAACCAGAGTCGCGCTTCCCACAAGCAGGGCGGAAGCAGTGGAGACATCCGCGGCCCAGAGCCCGGCCAACACCAGTCCGGCCACGATGGGACTCAGGCTCAGGACAGTCCGCGGCAAAGCTTCGGTGGCGATGATCCCCGGATGGAGGATGGTGGCAGCCAGGCCGATGACAGCGCTGATAAAACCAACGGGGAGAATGATCAATCCGCCCAGGATAAAGCCTTTACTGGCCGAAGAGGAATCCTTGGCCGCAAACGAGACCTGGACCACGGACTGCACGGAAAAGGTCATGGTGCACATCACCATGAACCAGCCGAGGATGACAGCCCAGCCAATCGCGCCCAGGTCAAAGCCGGGATGACCGGCAGGAAGGTTGGCAGCCAGCTCTCTGAAACCCCCGATCTTGCCCACGGCTATGACAGCCCCCAGTATCACGCCCACATAGATGAGAATCACGTTGATGATGTTGGTCAGTCCGGCTGCCCAGAAGCCGCCGATAAGGGTAATCCCCACAAAAACGACTGCAGTGACGAACATGCCCGTCTTGAAAGTGAACACGCCGGGCAGAAGCGAGGAAAGAATGGCACCGCCGGCGATGTACTGAAGTGAGGTGATAACGACCTGCAAAACGAGCTGACCGATGACGCCTATGACCCGTCCCGAAACACTGTAGCGCCTCTCAAAAAGCTCGGGAAGGGTGCTGACTTCCATCTGGCGGTAGCGGCGGGCAGCGATAAGACCGACCAGAATCGCGCCGGCTGCCCAGGCTGCATTGTACCAGCCCGCTGATATTCCGTTCTTGTAGGCGCTCTCAGCCACTCCGACCGTCGACGCCCCGCCCACAGCCAGACCGGTGAGAAGCGGAGCGACCACCCAGAAAGGAAGTCCCCTGCCGGCCAGGAGGTAAGCGATCATCCCTCCCCGGCTCAAGCGCCGGGTCATCCAGGTGATGACATACAGAAGAACGATGTAAAGACAGACAATAATTAAAGGAATCCAGTTCATCCTTCTCTATTCATTCTTCTCTTATTCATTATTTTCTGAAAATGCTTCTTTGTCCAAGAGTGACGGAATCTCCTATCGCCGCGAGGATTTTAAATCTCTTTTCTACGAGATTGCCGCGCTTCGCTCGCAATGGGCATAAGGGCGAGATTGCCACACTCGATACTGAAAAGGGGCCAGGCCCCTTTCTTTATTGGGGACTGTCCCCAATTTATTTATCTAATGATTCGGAGACGGGCATCGACGACCACCGCTCCTTTGCCTTTCTCCAGAGCGAAGATCGGGTTGAGGTCCATCTCGCTGATCTCGGGGAAATCTGATGCCAGCTGGGAAAGACGAATCAGGATCTCAACGAGCTTGTCGACATCCACTGCCTTCTCGCCTCTCGCCCCCTGGAGCAGAGGATAGCCCTTGATGGACTGGACCATCTCAACGACATCTTCCTCAGAGAGAGGCGCCAGCCTGAACTGGACATCCTTGAGAACCTCGACGAATACCCCACCCAGCCCAAACATGATCGTGGGCTGAAGGCCTGGGTTCGCCTTGGCTCCCATGATCACTTCCTTGCCCTCAGCCATGTGCTTCTGGAGGATGTAGCCTGGCTTATACCTGTCGAACTTCCGGGCCATCTTCTTGAATGCGGCAAGCAGCTCATTCTTTTCATTCAGGCCAAGGACAACACCTCCGGCTTCCGTCTTATGGATGATCTTCTCGGAATCCACCTTGAGGACCAGTGGATAGCCGATTTTCTCGGCAGCCTTTTCCAGCTGATCTTCTTTCTTGACCTTCACGGTGGGGACAGTCGGAATGCCGTAACGCCTGAGGACTTCGAACACCACATCCTGCGGCAGGAATTTATCCTTTCCTCTCTGTTTTCCAAAGAGCTCCGCGGCTTTCTTCTTTTCGACCTTGTATTTTTTGTAGACAGGCTCTTTTCTCTGGATGAACTTCCCGTACTCGGTCATCGCCGAAAGGGCCCGGGCGGCTGTCTCGGCGAAGTCATAGACCGGAATATTGCCCTTCCTGATAAGACGGATGACCTCCGCCCATTTCTCGATGGTCATCACCTGACAGACAACCGGCTTCTGGGAAGTCCTGCCCAGCTCACCGAGCTTGCGGGCTATTCCCTCACAGTCGACAAAAGGAGCGGTGACGAAAACCAGCAGGAGCGAGTCGATGTTCGGGTCTTTGAGCAGGGCCTCCACCGTGCCTCCATACTGTTCGGGTCCGGCTGTAGCCACGACATCGACTGGATTGGAGACGATCGCTTCCTGAAAAACAAGCTTCTTCAGGGTGGTGACTGTCTTCGGGCTCAACTTGGCCAGCTTCAACCCGGCGTTGATGCATTCATCGACCGCGATTATGGCCGGTCCGCCCGTGTTGGTGACGATAACGACTCTATCTCCTTTGGGAACCGGCTGGTTGGAAAAGGCGATGGCGGCATCGATCATATCCTCCTGGGAATGAAAGCGGAGCACCCCGCTCTTCTTAAAGATCACGTCCGCTATGGTCTCCTGTTCGATCAGGGAACCGGTGTGAGAGGCAACCGCCTTGGTTCCTTCCGATGTCCTGCCCGTCTTCAGGGCCAGGATGGGCTTCTTCCTGGTCACCCGGCTGGCCACGTCCAGGAAACCTGCCGGGTCTTTCATCGTCTCGATGTGGGCCATGATGACCTTGGTCTCCTCGTCCTGGCCGTAATAATCGATGATCTCGTTCATGCTCACATCGGCTTCGTTGCCGAAGCTGGCGTACATCCGGATCCCCTTGCCGATCCGGTAGAGGTGAAGCTTCAGAGTCTCTCCGACTCCTCCGCTCTGGGCGACTATGGAGATGTTGCCCGGACTCATGGGCACAAAGGTGAAATTGGCATAGACCGATATGGCCGGGTCGGAGTTCTGAATCCCTTGAGAGTTCGGGCCGTAGATTCGCATTCCGTACTTGTGGGCGATCTCCACGATCTGCCTTTCCAGCTGGAGGCCTTCCTCCCCCACCTCTTTAAACCCGGCTGTATGGACGATGGCAAACTTGACTCCCTTCTTGCCGCAATCCTCCAGCACGTAAGGAACCAGGGTGTTCTTGATGGAGATGTTCACCAGGTCCACCTCATCGGGAATCTCCGTCACCGAAGTATAGGCTCTGAAGCTCTTGATGAACTTGGATTTGGGGTTGATCGGATATATGGGACCTTGAAAACCGTGGTCAAGAAGGTTTTGCATGACAATGTGGCCGATGCTCAAAGGGTTGTTCGAAGCTCCGACAATGGCCACTGACCTTGGTTTGAATAAGGCATCGAGCATTTTAACCTCCTTTTTCTTCCAAAGCGAATAAGGCTGCGCCAAAGGCGCCTGTCAATTGAGGGAGAGGAGGCACGAAAATCTTTTTCTCCAGTTTTTCCTCAAACATGGAGACCAAAAAAGGATTGTGGGCCACCACTCCCCCGCTCATGACTATATTGCCCTCCAAAGGGTCCATCTCGATGGCCCTTTTTATGATCGAGTGAAAAATCCCCTTGACCAGGTCTTTGACTTCAACGCCTTCTCTGATCTTGGTCAGGATCTCGGTGGCGGAAAAGACCGTGCAGTAGCTTCCGATCTGGACGTCCTTCTCCGACTTTTCAGCCAGCTCATTCAGCTTTTCCAGCTTGATCTTCAAGCGGTTGGCCATCTCCTCGAGGAATGCGCCCGTGCCCGCAGCACACTTGCGGTTCATCTTGAATCCGGTCCTGTTCCCCGAAGCGTTGACCTTGATGATCTTGCTGTCCTGCCCTCCGATGTCGATCAAAGTGTGGGATTCCGGAAAATAATAAAAGCTCCCTTTGGCATGGCAGCTGATCTCCGTCTTTGTGTCACCGGCAAAGGAGACGTTCCTCCTGCCGTATCCGGTGGAAACGACAAAATATTCATCCTCAGCCTTTTTTTTCGCCTGCTTCTTCGCTTCCGCAAAAGCCTTTTCCGCCGCAGCCTTGAAATCAGCACCCGAATCCTTGACCGAATGCCCCAGAATCTCACGATTTTTATCGATGATTACGGCTTTGGTGGTGGAAGCTCCGACATCAATTCCTGCAAAATGATTCATTATAAAATTATAGTATTAAGAAAGCTCTGTTCGCTGGGCTCTTCCGTTACAAGTTTTCCTTTTCTATCTTGATTCCAGCTGCTCGATGAAAGCCTCGATATTGGTCTTGGCCTGTTCCTCCGAATAGCACCGCAGGTCATTCAGGTCGCCGTTGATGGTGATGGAAGGGATTTTCAGCTTCTTCGCCAGCCTCTCCGGCATCCCATACCGGTTGTTGGAGTTATTCGGACAGGTTTTGGCATCATGGAAGAGAATCCCGTCAAGCTTGTATTTATTGACCATGTTTTCGATGTAATTCTCTTTGAAATTCTCGTCCCTGACAATAAAGATCTCCGTGTAGGCCCGGGCCATGCTCAGGAAGGGATCTTTGGGATCAAAGGAGTCGAAGATCCAGCTGTTGCAGTAAGTGGAGGCCACAACAGCGGTTCGCAGATCGATAAAGAACTCAGCCAGATCTCTCAGCTTTCCCCAGATGGGCATGCCTTCCCAGTAGAGGCGGAATTTTTCATTTTCAACGGCTCCGTCTTTATTTTTAATTTTCTCGTTCAGCTCCTCGAGCAGCACCTTGTAATACTCCACAGCCTGAGGAGAACCCCTGAGTACCACAGCTGGCCCCATATGGATCGTGGCGTCAAAGAAGCTTATCGGGGCCGGGATGGCGGCATTCGCCTCAAGAACCTTTTTCCACATCAGGGTGCATTCTCTGGAAAGAGAAAGTACTTCCCGGAATTTATCCACGTCGAATTTATTCCCTGAGATCTTCTCAAGAGTCGGGATCAAATTCTCGGTCTGTTTGACAATACTATGAAGATACTCGTCCTTTATCTCTCCGATGTTGCGGTAAGTGTGAATCCCGATAGCCGGGACGCCCAATTCCCGGGAATACCAGTTGAACCAATCCTGGACATCACGGCACTGATTGGTGTTGTAGACCAGAACGTCTGGTTTGGCGACGCCTTCGATTCCCTCATAAGCTCGGGAAAGGGGTGTTTCCTTTTTGATGAAGGAACCGACGTCACTGGTCAGGTAGGAACAGATATCCGGAGAATAGCCGATGGCGTTGGCCACGGGAATGTAGTCATTGGCTTTCCGGGAAGAGCCCAGAACCGCGCCATGATTCTCGGGATAATGGACCACAAACCCCAGGCTCAGCAGGAGCTCTGCCGGTCCCACGCTGGAGCACCAGGCCACTTTCGGCGATCCCTCTTTTGCGGCCCGGTCCAGCTCATAAAAATAATCGGCCATGATCTTCCTTAAATGCCCGGTGGATTGTATCTTTTTGATCTTGCTTATTTTTTCTTGGCTCATCTTTCCTCCTTCATCTAAAGACAGAAAGGCTTATCATGCTCAAATATGATTCTTTTTTGCGAGGAATGAACAAGAAATTTTTCCCTTTGTAAGAATACCAAAATATCAATATAACTTGGCCAAGTCAAGAAACTCCTTTGATTTCCATTTACCGTTTCAAGGAGGTCTGGTCTAATCTGATTTTAGGATGAGCGAAAATCAAGATACATTAATAATCTTTTCAAAAAAAGCTGCTATTGCGTCTGGTATTATGAGCAAATTTCTGGGATTGAATTAAATAATCCCAGGATTTAGAATGAAAATAGGGAGCCAAAAATGAAAAAGCAGAAAATATCTATTTTGGTTCTTATTTTCGTTGTTTTTCAAACGGAAATTTACAGTCAGAAAATAAACTCTGATTCATCCAATCAAGGAGAATTAGAAGTCATCTTAAAGAAGTGTGCCGAATATTGTGAAAAATTGAGTAATTCAGTTCTTGATTTTGTCTGCATTGAAAATATAACTGAAAAATTTTTTTATAATTATAGAAAAGGGCATTATTTTATTTACCAACTTATCGAGACAGACGCAAAAAATACCTACGTCTATGATTATCAATTGATCCGGAAAGATAAAAAAACACGAGAACAGAGGATTCTCCTTGAGGTAAATGGAAAACAGATAAAACATAAGAAAGCCCCTCTGATAACACAAAGATTCTCCCATGAAAGAGTGATTTTCGGACCAACCGGACTATTAAGTCAATACTGGCAACAATATTTCAATTATAGAATCACAGGCGACGAAATATGGAATGGAATCAATGTGATTATCATCGAGGCTACTCCAAATGATCCGGATAAGGTCGAACATCTTTATGGAAAAATCTGGATCAATAAAAACGATTATAGCATCTTGAAAATAGATTGGAATCCGAAGTCCCTCGGAAATTATTTTAATGTTCTTGTCTTAGCCAAGAAATTTCGGGCAAAGCCAATTATTACTTTCTCGTCCGAATATGGATTTGAACAAAAAGGTATCCGATTTCCTTCGAAATATTCCATAAAGGAAGAATACATCTTAAATAATAATAGATTGATTGAAGTCTTATTCCCAAAGGGATTAAAAAAAATCAATAGATTCACGATGTCTGAAACAGACGTTGCCTATGAAAATTATAAATTCTTCACCGTGGAATACGAAGTGAAGTAT
>JAOUKO010000298.1 GCA_029882525.1 Candidatus Aminicenantota bacterium
TGGATTCCCTTTAGGATTAAGGGCTTCGATTCCAGCCCGTGTTGAAAACACCATCGCCAGAAACATGATGATGACATGGGGAATGAGAATAGCGTCAGGGACAGGGTCTTTGAAGCGGACGATCACTGGTTTTTCTCCGGACAGCGAAACCTCACTATCTTGAGAAGCGAGGATCACTTTATATTCCAGTTTCCCTGCAGCTGGCTGTTTGGGAAGGTTGCCAACAAGATAACCATCTTCCCTCAATAACGAAATCATTGTCCAGGGGTCATCGGTTTTATGTCTCTTGTAGAGAATGTGGCCATTGATTTCCTCGTTTTGAGCCTCGATGCGTATCTCCAGATCACTGGTTGTTTTATGGGTCCGTTCCAGACTGTATCTGATTTCAGTGTTGGTCAATACTGTCTTGCCCCGGATAGCATGGGTCGGCCCTGTCATGTGCTGAAAAACGGCAGCGGATGCTGTGATGAGAAAAGCGGTGGCCCATAACAATATTTTTTTCATATCATTCTCCTGCTCAATGCGTCAATTCATCGCATCGATACTTTAAAAATAAGAATTAGAAGGCAGCCTGAAATAGCTATTTCTGCTTGAATACGGATTCAATTGAACAGAAATCTTACCCTGCTAGTGTATACTATTTTCTGTTTTTATCGCAAGTAAAATCTATATTAAACCTATAGGAAAACGAATCAACAAGCTTGGGTTTTGGCAGGCGTTCTTTTGGCATGTTCATTTTGCCGCTCCAGCCTCCCGAGCAATGTGCTTTGCCTTGAAGTTTTAACGGAAATTTACTTATTTAGTCATTTCAAATAATTGAATTCATCGGCTCTATTTTTTGCAAAAAGGAAAAATTTCGTGTAAAATACGTTTCGTAGTAAAAGTAGGTAAGGAGGCTGTTATGAGAAGTAAGATTTTTATGAGAGCTGCCTTTTTAACGCTCTTGATTGTAAGCTTATGTCTAGCTGGTTTGACCAAAGAGAAAGATGTTCCCATCGAAAGTAGTTGGATGGCTACTCCTGTTCAAGTTGATGGAGACCATAAAGAATGGAATGCCGATTCTTTAAGCTATTGGAAAAACGCAGACACATCCTATGCTTTTGCAAATAATGCCAATGATATGTATGTCCTTTTCATATTCAAAAATCCCCGGTTTTTAAGCTCGATAAGACACACAGGTTTCACAGTCTGGTTCAATACCCAAGGAAAAAATGCAAAAGCGTTCGGCATTAACTTCAGAGAGAAACAGGTGACAGCGGATGAGTTGATCGCTCGGATGGAAAAAGAGCAAGGTCCGCTGCAGGAAGTTCAGAAGCAAAAAATCAAACAGCAGAGTCCCACTTACTTCATTTATACAGGCGACCTTGTTGATAAAAAAGACGAGATCTTGGTCAAGGCCTCGCTGGACGAAACGAAAGAATTGCCAGCCTTCCGGTCAAGACCGATTAAGGGCGTCGGGATCGTCCACGAATTCAAGATCCCGCTTGCTGTCTTGGAGAAAGTATCCGCTGATTATGCTTTGGAGCCCGGACAGTCTTTGAAAATAGGCTTTGAGTGGGGAGGCTTTACCCGGGAAGTGCAGGATGCACTGGCGAAGGAGCAGGCAGACAGAGGCGTGGCAGCCAGGGAGAGAGCAGCTGCCGCGGATAGTGTAGGTGAGGAAAGGAAAGATGGCAGCGACTCTGACCGCTTCCAGACAATGGCTCAGCTAAGAAACCAAGCTAGAAAATATGCGTTCTGGACCGATGTAAAATTGGCCCAGGAGAAGTAATTTTTCTTCTGATTTAAATTTTTCTCTTTAATCGAGAAGTTTCACCTTATTGTTTCAATCTTTTACTCCACACTAGGAATCTATCCTTTTCAGCATTTGACCTCTCCTCCTTTCTTTTGATAAGGAAGGATAGATAATCCATGATGAAAACACTTTAAATTGGACTATTCTGAGCTTTCCTGTTTTAATGGAGCTGAATTGATTAAAGCGGCAGAGAAGGTGCGATTCTAAAAATTATGAAGCTGCTCAAAGGAGGAAAAAATGTCGAGTCTGATTCCTAAAATATTATTAGTGGTTACATTCGCGCTTTTAGTTGTAACAGCGGGATGCGGACTTACCATCCGTTTTGGAGGCGAGGAATTCAGAAAGGCCATAAGTGGCCATATGGTTTTGGGTATTCTAACCCTTATCTTCGGGTTAGCGACAATGATAAGCCTTCTGGCAGTTAAATAAGCCGACCGAATGACAAAGCATGGGGGGACAACGGATTTTAGAAATGCGCCTGCCATTTTTGTTGTAGAGACAGAATAGCTACTTACTCTAGAAAATTGAATTATTCATTCAGTTATATAGTATTATGAAGTGAGTGGAGATAAGAAACCGCCTTTCTGTCCAGGAGGAATGACATGAACATCGAATATTTCGAGCCGCTGAGCAGAGCCTGGAACAGGATGAAACTTGCTCTGTTTAAGCCTTTCGATCTCACCAAGTGGTTTGTAATCGGGTTTAATGCCTTCCTCGCCGGCTTGGCAGAGGGGCAGGGAGGAGGCCCCGGTTCCTCGGTAGGGGACAGTGATTTGAGTTTTCGCGAGTTCCTTAATCTCCCTCATAGAGCCTGGGATTGGCTGATGGACCATCCAGGATGGTTTATGGCTATCGCGATTTTCGTTGTATTTGCCATAGCCATCGGGATCACTTTGACCTGGCTGAGTTCAAGGGGAGCGTTCATGTTCCTGGATAATGTCGTCCTGGATAAAGCCGAAGTCGCCAAGCCCTGGAAACAATACAAGAAGGAAGGCAACTCGTTATTTTTGTGGCGCCTGTGCTTCGGCCTGATCTGTTTTTCGCTGTTCGTCATGTATGCTGTGTTTTTCTTCACCACGGCATCTTATCTCTATCGAGCGAGTCATTATCGGCAGGTCCCGGTTCCTCTTATTGTGATGATGGCCTTGCTCTTCATTGTAACGCTCATAATCATTGGGTATATTTCTACGTTCCTGACTGGTTTCGTGGTCCCCATCATGTACAAACATAACATCAAAACGACTCAAGGCTGGAGTCGATTCCTGCAGCTTTTCGGACAGCATCCTTTTCACTTCATCTTGTTCGGGATATTCGTCTTTCTTCTGACCATGATGTGCATAATATTGATCATTATCGCTGGCTTGCTGACCTGCTGCATAGGGATTATCCTGTTGATCATCCCCTATATTGGGACTGTCGTCACCCTGCCCGTTTGGTACACCCTGAGGGCTTTCAGCGTGGAATATCTGGGTCAGTTCGGCCCAGATTATGAGTTGTTACCGCCTGCCCAAGAGTCGACTGCAGAGGTTTCTGCTTAACAAGGACTGGAATTATTCATCTTCTTTTTCGAGCCAATCGTCTCTGTGTGTCGCTCCGCTAGTCTCATTCGTCCAGGTTATACTCGAGAAAGAGATAGAGATCTCTTCGAAATGATACGGTTCAACGGAATCAGTGAAGGTGACCATAGAGACAATATTCCCTGATTCTAAGGTTATCGTGTAATAATGCTCTTCGGTACCAGCGCCGCTCTTACTGGGTCGATAAAATTTAAAATGAGCTTTGGTCACTGGCTCGCTGTTGGCAAGGGCCTTGGCAAGGAGGGGAGAGGTTTTATCTATTTCTTTGGTGAAAATATTGGCTTGTGTGTTCGACTGCCG
>JAOUKO010000299.1 GCA_029882525.1 Candidatus Aminicenantota bacterium
TTGACTTTGACTGTACTTGAGGTTATCTGGGGCCCGATACTCGGCGGGCTGAGCGGCATTTTTGTCTTCTGGATGAAATCTCTCCTGCTCAAATAGGTTTGAATTTCCAGCTCTCTTGACTTTCTTATGCCATATCCATAATTTAATAGGGAGATCATCTCATTCTAGGGCATTCTATAAAGGGGAATGGTGGAGCAGAGGTGTTTCAGATGCCCATTAGGAAAATAAGTTTTGTGTTGATTATCTTGTTGGCCTTGGCTTCCTGTAAAAGCTCCGAGGAAAAGATGCCGGCTTCTTCAAAGTCTGGGCCTGCGGTAGGAAGCCACGGCATGGTCAGCACCGCCCACCCCATCGCCACCCGGACCGGAGTGAGCATTCTTAGAGCCGGCGGCAATGCTTTTGACGCTGCAGTGGCCGTGGCCGCTACACTGAATGTATTCGAACCGATGAACTCTGGCATCGGTGGCTACGGGACGATTCTCATCTATGATGCTGTTCGAGACAGGACCCGTTTTCTGGACTCGAGCGGCAGGATTCCGAGGAACGTCGATTCGGATGTTTTCCGTCCGCCCACACCTAATTACAAAAAAAATCGACTCGGTTCTAAAGCTGTTTCTACTCCAGGAAATGTGAATGCCTGGTGGGCCATGTCGTCCGCCTATGGAAGGCTCGATTGGAAGGAGCTCTTTGAAGCTGCCATAAAAGCCGCAGAAGATGGGTTTGAGATCGATGAGCGTCTGGCTCGAGTGATCAAACTCGCCTTTCCGGAGTTCAACTCCTACGCTCAATCCGTCTACGGCAAGAGCGGGAAACCACTGGAGAAGGGAGACCGTCTTGTCCAAAAAGACCTTGCCCGATCGCTCCGTTTGATCGCTGAACAAGGAGCCAAGGCTGTTTACGGCGGCGAACTGGGGAAGGCGATCGATGAAGTCATGCGGGGGACAGGAGGTTTTTTAACCATAGATGACCTTATCGCCGACCGCGCCGAATGGTGGGAGCCGATCAGCATCGAGTACCGCGGCTTCACAGTGACAACAGCTTCGCCTCCCTCAACAGCGTTCCCTTCGCTCATCCGGCTCGGGTTGATGAGCCACTTTAACAACGCTGCTCTGGGGCACAATTCCGCAGCCTACCTTCACCGTTTTGCCGAGGTGACCAAGCATGCTTTCTGGTGTCGTCTTGCCTATGCTGGGGATCCTGAAGTCAATCCCCCTCCTTTGTTCAGGCTGCTGAGCGAGGATTACTGGAGGGAAATTGTCGAGAACATGGATATGGAAAAGGCCACGCCATTCCGGCCGCCCAACATAGTCCTGAAGAGCGGAAATAGCACGACACACTTTGTCGTTGCCGACAAATGGGGAAACATAGTCAGCGCGACTCAGACCCTGGGGGGTGCATTCGGCTCCCGCATTATGGCAGAAGGTACAGGCATCTGGCTCAATAATTCTCTGGCATTCTGCACGTTCGAGCCCAAAGGAAATCCAATGGATGCCCACCCCGGACAGAGGAAACTCTCCGGCGATTGTCCGACCATTGTATTCAGGGAAGGCAAGCCCTGGATCGCTTTGGGCACACCGGGAGGTCATACGATCGGACAGACCGTGCCTCAGATCGTTATGGACATGATCGATTTTGGGATGGATATCCAGCAGGCTATCGCCGCTCCCCGTATCAGCTTTGCCGAGCCTGACTATATCCTTGTCGAGCAGGGCATTGAACCTTCGGTGCTTGATGCTCTCAGAGAGATGGGCCATAACATACGTCAATCCACAGGAATCGGTAATGCCCATGGCTTAACGATCGAGTATGATCCCGGGGGAAAGCCCATCAAGTTTAGCGGTAGCGCGGACCCACGCGGGTCAGGTCTGTCTCAAGGATACTGAAATCTTTAGTTCTATTTTTTCTTTTTTCCCTCGGATTCCATCACTTTTATACGCCAGATCCATATTGCGAGTATGAGCAAGGAAGCGATTACTCTCAAGGTTGAGGAGAGAGTGAAAAAGTCGAAAATTCCGTGCGCGCAGGCTGAGATCAAGATGCCGATCAAAGAGGCTTTGAAAAGCGATTTCCTTTGGATCCGGGCTTTTCCCACGGTGTATCCCCATATTGAGGAGAAGATGGTGTGGGTCAGAGGTGAGGCGAAAGCACGGCCGAAAAGCTCAAATCCCTCCAAATATGCCAGATAGTATATATTCTCGAAGCTGGCAAAGCCCAGCGCCACCGTCGAAGCGTAGATGATTCCGTCTATCTGTTCATCGAACGCCCTTAGTCTGAGAATGACAATAAGGAAAGGAAGGAATTTGAAAAATTCCTCTACCAATCCTATCACGCCAAGGCTGTAGAAGAAGAATTGAAGCCCATGGCTTTCCATCAATGCACTGGGGTCGTCAGGGATTCCAATGAAAGGAAGAAGCTTAAAGAATTTTACACAGGCGTAGGCTGCGATCAGGCCCAGAATATAGGTAAGTCCCAGGTTGCGGATGGGCTCAGGCTGAAAACGGTCCTTGTAATAGAAATAGCCAGACCAGAAAACCGCGGGTGCGATAATCCCCGAGAGAATAATCCAGACCGTCATTCAGGTTCTGGGAAGAATTATATAGATTTTCCTGCTTTTAATAAACCTGTTGGAGAATTTCCCGAGAGGTGAAGCTAATGCAGAATACGATGAAAAAGCGAGCTTCTTTATCTAATAGTCTTTATCTCGGCATCTTCGACTCTGGATATATCTTCACTCTGAACGATGAGCTCATCAAGAAACCTGGTTCGGCGGTCCATTTCCTTCCTCAGAGCCTCCACGGCTGTCTCTGAGATTTTGTGCACAGAGTTCAGGCCAGTCTTGATATAGAACAGGTCATTTTTCAATGCGGCGATACTCATACTCGCCAGTTCTTTAGCGTATATGAATTCCGGAGATTTCGGGTATTCCGTCTTGTAATGAGGCGCCACCTCCATGGCTTCTTGTTCTTTGAGGACGGGAGTCTCTTTTTCCTCAGCCCCTGTAATGGTTTCCTGTTCTCCGCTTTCGGTTTTTTCTTTTATCTGATTATCTATTTCACTGATCAGTCTGTTGAGCTCCTCTTTTGCCCGGTTCATTTTTTCGATCTCTGCCGCTATAAGCCTGATATCCTCTTCCAAGTCTGATGTGGCCTGGCAGAGAACGTAGAAGCCGAGAACTTCAGTTTGAAGCGGGGAGACTTCCCTGAACTGGTTCCGGGCAGCTCGCGAAGCCACAAAAACGGGATTGGCCTCAGCCACTTCAGCCAGGATATTATCTTCGAATTCCTGGACTGCTTGAGCGATCTTTGATTGGGTCGAGGGATGGATCAGTTTTCTAATCCTGAACTGTTCTTTAAGGATTTTACTCTTATCGGTATCTTGAGACTGTTTTCCTGAAAAGCCGGAAGCGACAAGGCAAACGAGGAAAAACGGTATCAAGATTCTTGAAATGACTGGATTGGCAATAGCTTTCATTTTGTCTTCCTCTTTTGTGTTTAGGGAGAGAGAACTTTTCGTCCTCTTCAATTTTAGTCGTCCAGCGGGGATTATTCATTTAATGCTTCCTCCGAAATCCCCTCAGTGAAACTTATATCACAAGAGAAATTTCATGTCAAAACAAGGGAGGACACCCTTGAGTACTCATGATGTAAAAATATGGTTCCTTCCAA
>JAOUKO010000300.1 GCA_029882525.1 Candidatus Aminicenantota bacterium
CGCGCTGCGCCCGCAATGACACAGTGGAATATTCTATTTCTCGATGAACACCGGAACAAGCTCTTCCTGCCAGGATTTGACGCCGTAAGGCAGGTCTTCCATGTCATCCCTTTTCAAACCGGCCAAAGCCCGGTCATAGTGAAACCGGGCATTGGAGTTGAACTCAAAGGTGTTGGCGATAATCGAGCCGTAGAAATCGATGTTGCTCCGGAAATCCACGTGGGCCCTGGGCACATAGACTGCGCCGTAGAAGTCGCTGTTGGAATTCCAGGTCATGGTGCCGTTGAAGCTGTCCGTTCCCAGGATCAGGAGTTTGGTCGGGTCCTGGGAGAGGTTGTTGATCTGGGAGTTGCTGTTCTGGCTGAAGGTTCCGCCGAGATAGATGGTGACACTGACGCCGTCGGCGATGTTGAGCTGGGAGTTGCTGGACATGGTGAAATCCCCGGTGATGTAGAGTATCGCGTCCGAGGTGATGGTAACCGTGGAGTTGCTCCCGAGGATGAACGAAGTATATTCTCCGCTGGCGTTGATCGTGCCCGAGTCGCCTACCCCGAGATTATA
Source organism: Candidatus Aminicenantota bacterium (assembly GCA_029882525.1). Classification (GTDB taxonomy): domain Bacteria; phylum Acidobacteriota; class Aminicenantia; order Aminicenantales; family Aminicenantaceae; genus SOIA01. The sequence goes on from JAOUKO010000300.1 coordinate 562, forward strand.
TCCTCCCATGAAAGCAAGGCCCTCGGGTGGAGTAACCGAAGGCATCTCCTTTTCTTCGGGAAGAGACTTCTTTTCTCCGTCGATATAAGAATTGCCCTCTGTGATGATCACCGACTCCGGGTCAGACCCAGGGCCAGAGACAGCGTCGCCGTAGATCTTGGCATTGGGACAGAGGTCGATGCAGCCCAGCAGGGTGCCGTTGGTGCCCACGTCTCCTTCCGCACCCACGTTGGTCCCACCGTAGGCGCCGTCCCCCGAATCATAGCTGTCCACCTCTGCTGCAGACGAAAAGTCCACATCCTCATCCCCGAACACGGCAAAATTCCAGGGGTCGTATTTGACCTCTTCCAGCTCGACTCTGGTCGCCTTGGCCAGGAGCGCTGAATCAGAGTAGAATAATTTTCCCGTGGCTTCGACCAACGGGGTCTTGGTCTCGGGATTGTGAACCTTGATCTCGATATCGCCGATCACGTTCCCGCTAGGAGCTTGAAAGGAAGTGATGGTCATCGTGCGCAGGGTGGCGTCCCCGTCCCAGGTGGAGATATCGCCAAAATTCAGCTCCCAGACAGCCCTTTCGACCCCGGCCTCTGCCAGAGAGAGGGCAGCACAGGATTTAAAGGATTTATCCGTGAGCCTGTTTTCAGCTGAAAGCTGGCCCATGAACGGCAAAGCCAGCAACAGCAGGAAGCCCATAAGGATGACCCCGATGACCAGGACAAATCCTTGTTCATGTTTTTTTCTGATGGTATTCATTCTGTTTCTCTTCATTTTAATCCCCCCATTTTTTTTCAGGAAACTCTCTCTCTGGATTTTACAGACATTCATGTTGTCTCCTCTGATAAGACCAGACATCTGGCTTTCCTAATCCATTTTATTGCGCAGCTTCACTCCTGTCTGGAGTATTTCCTGGTAGGAGCGGCCCAACATATTCTTGCTTGAGGTCAGGCTGATGTCGATGCTGCACAGTTGGCTGAAATCCGCGACAGCAGAAAGGTTGACTCCCTCGGAGCTTACCTGGAAGGAATTGACTCTCGTGGCCAGGAACCTGCTGCTGTCGGCTCTGGAGCTCACTCCCTCCTTGGCATCCACGATCCTTTCCAGCCTGCCGGAAATCTGAGGATGGAGCCTGTAGATGATATGGTCAAACTCGTATTCGATATCGATGATGTATCCGCTGGCATCTATCGACGGCAGGCGAAGGATGAGGCAGCTATCCGATGCCGTGTAGACATCCCAGCTGGGGAGCACCTGAACGGCTTCCTTGATATCCCGGGACACCCAGCTCTGGACGTAACGGACATCCCGGAGCACATCAGCCCTGGAGCTTTCGCTGATGAAATAGCGCTGACTGGCGGTATAAAGAGAGAACAGGCCGGTGACGATAAGCGAAACCAGAGCCAGTGCGATCAGGAGCTCCATCAAGGTCAGGCCTTTTGGTCTGGATTTCTGAGTTGAGATACTCATGCTTTTTCCCTTTTTGCTTTTTTCAATCATTTTTTATTTATCCCTTTCTTGGTCACATAGGTGACGACTTCCTTGCGCATCTGCCGGCCCCGGTACATCCAGGCCACACTCACGGTCAATTTCTTGATCTCAGCACCGACTGAGTCCTCGAGGTTAATGATGCCGCTGCTGTTTTCCAGATAAGAAAAGCTATCGTTGGTGAAAGAACTATCCATGGTCAGGATATCGTTATAATGCATGTTGCGGATGAGCTCCAATTCCTTCTGGATGGACTGAGTGGCGATGGTCAATTGTTTCATCCTCATCAGGATGTCAAAGCCCTGGATAAAGCAGCTGAGGATCGCCGTCAGGACCACGGTGAACAGCAAAATGGTGATCAACACCTCAACCAGGGTGAATCCAGCTTCTTTTTCTCTTTTTTTGACTCCCGATCTTTCTCTTTTTCCCACGAGTTTTAAAAGGATCATTTTCCCTCTCCTCATCACATAGAGCCTTTTACCACGGAAAGAGCTGGCGTCTGAGGAAAGAGAGAAACCCAGTTATACCCATCCCTCTTGAGCACGGTTCCTGCCTTTCTCTCGACTATGAACCTGGCTGTCATGCCTCTCTTGAAGGAATCCGTGTAGGAAACTCTGCCGATCGCTTCCACCACCGGATTATCCTCATTGAGCCATTTCACCCTGATCTCGACATCGCCGGTTTCCTTTGAGCCCGGAACCTGCCAAGAAGGGAGTGTCAGTGTCTTCAAACGACTGTCCCCTTGCCAGTAGGCAATCTCACCGCTGTTCATCTCCCGGATCGCTCTCTCCACACCGGCTTGAGCCAGGGCAAGCGCAGAGGAGTAGACGGAAGGCTTGTCTACACTCACGGGCTCCCTGTTGATCTCGATCAGGACCGGAAGTGCCAGGGGAACCAGGATGGCCATCAAGGCCAGACCTATGAACAATGAAGACCCTTTTTCCTTAAAGTATCCTCCATACCTTGCTCTCTTGAAGTCTTTCATCGCCCCAACCTCCTGTTGCTTTTAAATTGTCCAGGCAAAGCCTGCCCATATGAAGTCCATTCCAAAGAATGTTTCGCCTCGCATTTTTTGACTTCGAAAATCCTGTCCAGAAAGGCTGTCTGTGTTGATGTTTTTCATTGCCGGAGCTTCCTTTTCCGTCTTGTTTTAAACTCACAACTTTAGTCGAAAGACAAGGATAGGAATCACTTATCTTTGAAGATGATTTTGAAGATGATATTTTTATCACCCCCTCCCTCCCCCTTCAGGCTAACTCCGCTTATTCCCAGATGAAGCAGGTATGCGCTCGGATAACCCGAGAAATAGCCAGGGAGGATACAGAGGCCTCAGAGGAAAATTTCGAGTTGAGCCTGCTGATAAAGCAAAAAAAACGCTCAAGGAGGGTAAAACTCACTTCACCTGAGAGAGAAAGAGAGAAGGCGGGAAAATCTGTCCCTTAAATGATGGACTAGTCCTTAACACAAAAGATGAGCCGTTTCAGGGATTCATTCTTTTATTAAAATCAGTGGTCTTAGTGTGAAAATTATGAGCAATAAATTCAAATTTCGCTGATGAGCCCGATTAAAGTATAGAATATGGTTTTTAAGGTTTAAAAACTTTTATTTGAATCT
>JAOUKO010000301.1 GCA_029882525.1 Candidatus Aminicenantota bacterium
GGGAATCTCCAGGGAACGCCCTTCCCCCCGGCGGTTAAGGCAGATGGAGGTGCTAATCTTTTCTATCTCAGAAAAAGGAACGGAACCGGGGTTGTCAAGAGCAAACTCGAAGCAGTCAAAACCTCCCCCGGAGCCGCCAACCCTGTATTCCAGGTTTCCCAGAGGGATTTCCCCTGTCTCGGCTTGCTGCCAGGTGGTGATGATCAAGTCCGGTGTCCAGCGGAAGTCCCCCAGAGCCTTCCACTGGGGGGCAAGGTCTATTTTAATAGCATCCACCGGACATCTTGTCGTGCAGGAGAAGGAGCCTGCCTGGCAAAGGGGGCCTTGGCAGCGGGCAGAATTCAGCGCTGCCACATAATTGAACCCCTCCTTTCTCTCCAAGACGCCAGAGGGACAGGCCTCGATGCAGACTCCGCAGTGAAAACAGTCAGCGGTGAGAGAAACCTGATACTTGCCTATCTCGCTTCGATACCTTGTGCTGCAGGGTATGGGCTCGATCGCTTTCATTTGAACAGATATCTCTCCTCGAAGATGAAGCCGAATGACTCCCTCTCGATCTCTTCATAAAACATGGCTCTTCCCACCTCGCCCCGGAGCCTCCGCACGTCCCGGATGCCCATCGCGCTCAATATTTCCAGGAGCTGGTCTCTCCAGGCGCAGGCCAGGTTGATGATCCGCTGCTCGGCGGCCTCCGAGTCCAGTCCTGGGAGTCCGGCGGGACAATCTTTGATCCGGCACTCCTCACACATTCGACATCCCAGGGCGACCATCAAGGAATAATCCAGGACCGCGGCATCGGTTCCGCAGATGATCAGTTTGGGGACGTGTTCAGCCGCAGCTATCCCTCCTTTGCCGAGGAGAGTGATCCCATCCCGGATGTGCCTTTTCACCAGGTTGAGATGGAGCTTTCTGGCCGAGTCAGTGATGAACATCTCTCCTCCAGAGCACTGGCCGTGATGGTCAGCGGAGAGATTCAGCACATCCACCAGTGATTCCTCGACCAGTCTAAACAGCTCTTCAGTGAAAAGATGGCTGGATAATCCGAGGGAGACGAGGAGAGCTGGATTGTGGCTTTTCAGCCTCGTCAACACGCCTTCAAGCTCGTCAGCCGGATGGCTTTCAGGCAGGGTGAGCTCTACGAAACTCGCTTTTCTTAACAGCGCCGGGTCTGTTTGAAAGATCCTGTCGAGCGGAGAGCGGAGGACGACCGATTTGATGTAAGGCTCGAGTTCGTCAAAGGAGTTTTCGAAGTCTACGTAAGCCAGCGTGCCCAGCTCGTGGGCTGCTCTCACGACGGCCAGAATGATATTTTTGGCGCGGATTCCCAGAGGATCGGCCTCGAAGAGCATGGGGATCTGGATTTCGTGGAAACGGGGAAGGTCGAGATTTTCAAAATCAATGATCCAGGAGGGCTTTCGGCCCACGTCCACAGCAGTGGCGATGTACTCCCTGCTGTGGATGCCATCCCTGGTGGGCCGGACGATCTCCGACATGTCCGTCCAGATGGCATCAAAGCCGGAGCCTTTGAACCGGCCGCGGTATCCTGCGCCGTATATGGGAATTTTTCCCTCTTCGGCTTCCTTCCAGATGGTATGGATGATCGGGGGTGTCCAGTAGGCATCCCCCAGGCTTTCAAACTCTTCGTTTCTGACCATCTCCAGCGCCTGCCCGGGGCAATTCTGGACGCAGGAAAAGCAATTTTTGCAGAGATGGCTGACCGGCTCAGCCATTTTTCGATGGTCTTTCTCATCCCGCCTGTGGACGTCATAGATGCAGTGTGAGATGCACTGTCCGCAGTTCAGGCAGTTATCCTTGCGGATGATATCGAACTTCCCGATCTGAGTTGAGGCCAGTTTTATCGGGGAGGTCTCTATGCGGTATCTCTCATACATGGCGTGTTTCCTCGCGAATGCCGTTGGCCGGGATCCCGATGGAATCCAGGAGCTGGGTGTAAGCCGGATGGGATTCAACCTTATCTATGAATGCTTTGATCTTATCTTCAGGTCGACCGTACTTCTTTTCCAGCAGGGACTCCAGGTTTTCCCAGACAGGGACCAGACTCAATTTACTCTGGCAGACATGCTCGCAGAGATGGCAGTGGAGGCAGAGGAAGGCCTTCTCGGCAGCTGATCGAGGAACAGAAGACCCGTTCAGCATTTGCTTGAAAAGAAAGAGCTTCCCTTTGGCGGTGACCAGCTCGGTCCTTTCCGTTAAGTAGGCAGGACAGACTGCAGCGCAGGCTCCGCAGTTGGCGCAGGCTTCGGGCTCGGATGGGATATGTCTCGGAGCTTTCGAGTTGTTTTTCGGGGTCTTTAAAAAAGGCTTGAGGACCGGGATGCCGGCCGTGAATAATCCACTCATCGAATAGGCGGCTTTCAACAGGCTGCTGAAAGGATGCTGGGAAGAAAAGGATTTCGCAGGGTTGATGATGTTCAGCGGGTCTGCGACCTTCTTGAAAGCCCTGCGCCCTTCTCTTTCTTTTTGCGTGAATAATTTCCTGGCTAAAGGAAGGTTCCAGGTTCCGATTCCGTACGGTTTTCCTCCGTGTCTGAAGGCGATACGGGTCAGCGAGTATATCAGGAAAAGATGAAAGAGATGGGTGATTTTTTTCCGGTCAGAAGGAAAGATGGTGAAGACAACAGCCTCGTTGGGGCTGATGAGGGTGGCTTCCGTCGAGAGCGAAAGGCCGTAGTTCTGTCCGAACTTTCTCGTCCCGGCGATGTAATGATCAAGATTTTTAACCGGAAGGAGAATCTCACAGCCCAGGATAGAAGGATAGAAATGTTTCAAGGAGAGCGGGAAGTATCTTTCGTTCCAGACGAAGGATGCCAAACAGTCGTCAGCCATTTTCCCGGCCTTCTTCTCAGCCAGGTCAGAAAGGGCCTCCCCGGATGAAGGATCGTCCAGCACGACCAGCACTCCTTCCTTGGGGCGGAAGGTGATTTTTCCGTTGAGAAAATAGTTTTTATGCTCAAGCCGGCAGCGGTCAAAGCAGGCAATATGGAGAGGCGGAGTTTTGAGTGATTGAGGCAGATCGGTTAGAAAATTTACCGCGTCCGAAAAGCTGTTGAAAAAGGCGAGATAGGACCGTGAGCGACGCGATTCTCGAACCCTGAGCTTCACCTTGGTGATGATCCCCATCTGCCCTTCGGTCCCGACGAAAAACATGAAATCGGGGTCGGCGCGGTTAACCCACCTTGTTTTGCCGGGAGAGGCGATCTCTATGGCCTCAACCAGGTTCGAGATGTGGCCGTAGCGGAAGCTGTTGATCCCGTAGCCCCCTGTGGACAGCCATCCGCCTACGGTGGAGAACAGGCTGGTCGGGGAGGTGAAGAGGTCGAGGCTCTGCTTCTTCAAGAACTCTTTCAGTTCCCACCACCGGATACCCGCTTCAACGGTGATCGATTTTTTTTTCTCTTCGAAGTCTTTGATCCGGTTGAGAAGGGTGAGGTCAGCCATGACTGACTTTTTGAGAGGAGCGATGCAGCCAATCCCGGAGGTTGCCGCGCCTCTTGGGATGAGCGGGATCCTTTTCTTCAGGCAGTAGGAAAACAGCTTCTGGATGTCGCTGGGGCTCTCCGGCTGAAAAACGGATTGAATTTTGGGAAGTCTATCTTTTATAATACGGGGGAGTTCAATCGATTCTATTGCGTAT
>JAOUKO010000302.1 GCA_029882525.1 Candidatus Aminicenantota bacterium
AGACCAGATCGGGCTCTACCGGAATTTTATTCCGGAAGAAGCGAGTGACCCGCTGGTGGTCAAGTTCAACATCGGTCAGATGCCCATCATTTTCGGCGGGATAACCGCAGACAGGCCGACTCTGGAGTTGAAAGAGTTGATCGAAGAAGAGGTGGCGCCACGGTTAGAGAGGATCGACGGCGTGGCCTCAGCTCAGGTGTTCTCCATGGACATCAGAGAGATCCTGGTGGCTGTGGATAAGTCTGCCCTGGAGTCCCTCAAGATCTCCTTCGACCAGATCCTTATGGCTCTCAGGATGGAGAACCTGAACCTTCCTGCCGGACGAGTAACGGAAAGACACTCCGAATACCTGCTGCGGACTCTGGGAGAGTTTCAGAGTCTGGATGATATCCGGAATACGATCATCGGTTCAACCCAGACCGGTCAGCCCGTCTACCTTACGGATGTGGCTGAAGTCAGGGACACTCTCAAGGACACCCGTTTGATCAGCCGCACTCAAGGCGAGAAAGCAGTTTTCTATTTCATCAGCAAGCGTTCCGGGGCGAACACCGTCACCACAGCCCAGGCCGTCAACAGAGAGCTGGAGAAAATAAAACCCACGCTGCCTCCGGATGTGACTTTTCACCCTTTCATGGACCAGGCGGAGATGATTCAGAGCGTCGTCCGGCGGACGGCAAACAATGCCCTGGTCGGCGGGATTCTGGCCATATTCTTCATTTTTATCTTCCTTCGCAACTGGCGTCCAACCTTGACCATCGCTCTGGCTATTCCTCTTTCCATCATCACCACGTTCATCGCCTTTTACCTTGCCGGCTACACCATTAACCTCCTCACACTCGGGGGGCTGGCCTTGGGCATCGGGATGCTGGTTGACAACGCAATCGTCGTTATCGAGAGCATCTTCCGCCACATGGAAGAAGGCGAGGATAGAGAGGAGGCATCAAAGAAAGGAGCCTCTGAGGTGGGGATGGCCATCACCGCTTCCACGCTGACCACGATCGCCGTGTTTTTCCCGATGGTCTTTGCTCAGGGAATCACTGGAAGGCTCACCCGTGGTTTGGCGCTGGCCATTGCCTTTTCTTTGCTGGCTTCGCTGTTTGTGGCCCTCACTGTTGTCCCCATGGTGGCCTCTATCCTGTTCAAAGCCAACAACAGACAGGATGCCGAAAGAAAGAACAAGAGAAAAGTCCAGTTTGAAAAGGCCAGAAATTTTTACAGGAATCTCCTGCATAAAGCGCTCAGGCGAAGGGGGCTGGTTCTGGGTGGGACGTTTGGCTTATTGGCCCTTTCTTTGGCCATCGTTCCTTTCCTGGGGACAGAATTCATGCCGGCCATGGACAGAGAGATGATCATGCTACAGGTCAAGATGCCTGTCGGAACATCTTTGGAGGAAACGAACAGGGTTGTGACCATGGTCGAGAAGATAATGGCTCAGGAGCCAGAGGTGGAAACCGTATCGGTTCAAGTCGGTTCCCAGGCTGAGGAGAATCCTGCGGATATGGCCGGAGGAATGTCTACCACAGGTTCTCATGAAGGAATGCTCTGGGTGGGACTTGTCCCCTTAAAAGAAAGAGAACTTTCAGATGTGGAAGTCCTGGAAAAGATCCGGCGCAAGCTTCCCAAACTCAAGGATGTCAAGTTTGAATCTCTCGATCTCGGACAGGCCATGATGGGAGGAGCCACTGCCCCGATCGAAATAAAGGTCTTCGGAGAAGAGATCAACATTCTTAAAGAGATCGGAGACAACATTGTCGAGAGAATTCGTGATGTGGAAGGCTTGAGGGATGTCACTCACTCCCTGGCTGAAGGAAAGCCCGAGTACCACATCATCATAGACCGGGAAAAGGCTTCACGGATGGGACTGAAGGTGAGCCAGGTCGGCAATGTGATACAAACTGCATCGTTGGGTAAGGTCGCAACTCGCTACAGAGAAGGCAACGAGGAGATCGACATCAGAGTTCGGTTTGAGGAGAAGTTCAGAGACAACCTGGAAGACATCAGAAGCATTCCGATCATGACTCCTTTGAACACCATGATCAGCTTGGGAGAGGTGGCCGCCATCACTCGAGGAGAGGGTCCCATCCGGATCAACCGGGAGAACCAGGCTCGAGTGATAACGGTCACAGGAAATATCGCCGGCAGAGACCTGGGGAGCGTGGTGAGAGACATCAGAGGAAGGATAGCTGATATCGAGAGAGGGCTGCCAACCGGATATTTCACCGAATTCGGCGGTCAGTTCGAGCAGATGCAGGAGGCTTTCGTCATCATGGCCGCTGCCTTTGCCCTCGCCACTCTGCTGGTCTACATGATCATGGCCTCCCAGTTTGAATCCTTCCGCCATCCCTTCGTCATCATGTTCACTATTCCCCTGTCCATTATCGGAGTGATTGTCGCCCTGCTCGTCTCGGGCAGGCCTGTCAGCCTGCCGGTGTTGATCGGTTTTATCATACTGGGCGGAATAGCAGTCAACAACGGCATTGTCATGGTGGATTATATCAATCAGCTGAAGCAGAGAGGAGTGGACAAGAAGGAGGCTATTTTGCAGGCGTGCGCCGTGCGGCTGCGGCCTGTCTTGATCACAGCCTTAACCACGATCATGGGGATGCTGCCCATGGCAATCAGCATTTCCGAAGGGGCTGAGATGAGAGCGCCCATGGCTATCACAGTGGTCGGGGGATTGACGGCCACGACTTTTCTGACACTCTTCATCATCCCCATCGTCTACAGCCTCTTTGACCGGGTGAAGTTTAAAGAAAAAATCAGTTAAAGACGGCTTAGGTCTTGTACCGGAGAAAGGCTCCGATCTTGCCGTATCTGTTGAGCTTTGAGGGGGGATTTATGTGCTTGACCCGACAGTTTTTGACCATAGCCGCCTCCACAGCCTCATCGATGATATCCAGGATTTTATCGGTCTTTCTTTGACAGGAAGGGCACTGAAGCTCGTCGACGAATAAAAAGTGACACTGGGGACACATTCTGCCTGGCTGAGGGAAACGGCGGGTAACGATGAGTGTTTGGACTTCACCCCGGTTAAGGCTCCTGAGGGTTTGTTTCAGGCCGGATACAGCCAGCCCGCCCTTTTCCAGCTCGGAGATAAGCCTCTGAACAGTCTGTTCTTCTTCCTGTTTTTTCAGGTTTTTTTCAAGACCCAAGGATTCCTTGAGGATGGCGGCCGGGGAGTCGGCAGGCATGGACTTCAGCCTGGCTTTAATTTTATCTTTGAGATAGGGATGGAGAAGGGGCTCGAAATCAGAGCAGTATTCTTCCTTGCAGCCGAGGAAGATCCAGTCAAAGTGATTTTTCTTGTAGAGGTCAAACGATTTTTGGGCGATCTTTTTAAAATGATCATGGAGGTGGGTGGCGATGTGCCTTTCTATTCGCTTCGATTCATAACCTTCCCATCCTCCTTCTCTGACTTTACTGGGAACGTCCTCTTCATGACTGTCCAGCAGCGAGATCTCATCCATGAAAATGTCGTACCATTTGGCTTCTTTCCGGTCCAGAGTCAGGGCAAAAATGCGGTGGTGATCATCCAGGATTGCTGAGAGCGGCCGGACATAGGGATTTTTGTCAAATATAATTCTGTTGGGCGGAGAGCTGGGCAGGTTGAAGAACTCCCAAAAGTCCTGGTTG
>JAOUKO010000303.1 GCA_029882525.1 Candidatus Aminicenantota bacterium
CTCCAAATTCTCACCCTGTTGAAAAAGGGAAGCAACGGCAGCGTCGATCATTTTCTGGCGAAAGTCCGCATAATCATCAGGCACTGAAAGCCTGACCCCCACCTGGCTTGTCCGGCTTCTCAGGCTGTCGATGCGGTTGAGCATCGCGACAGCATTTTCATAGGCGCCGGTTGACTCGTGCACATATGCCTGCTCAAGGTAGGTATCGACCAAACGGGAACCCACATCGGCCAGCCTCTGCCGCGCATCTTCCATGCTCGGGTCTTTGGTCAGTACCCTGATGTAACGCTGGGCAGCCTCTTCCAAGCGGCCCCTGCTCTCCAGCTCTTGACCCTTTCTGTACTTCTTCTCAACACTGGCACAGTCCATGAGGGTCAGTAACAGAAACAAGGAAAGGACCACAATAAATGTTCTTTTTTTTCTTATCATCATCATAATAAAGGATTTGTATCTGAACAGGATGAATATGTCAAGACAAGTCTTCAGGCAAGTCTTCAGGCATGTGGAAGAGAACTGTTTTTAAATTTTCTTATTCCTGGTTTTCAGCGGAAGCTAACTGGACTTTGGCCCGGATTTTTAAAGGCTTCGGCATCTGGGGCCTCATGCCGCCTCCGGGCATTCTCATTCCGCCCATACCGCCATCCATTCCTCCCCGGCCGCCGCCAGGCATGCCCATACCGCCGCCCATCCTCCTTCTCATCTGTCCGGAGTCCATTTTGGGGGTTTCCAATCTTACTCCGATCAAATCTCCTGCCTTGGCTCCGATGGCGAACGGGAACTCGTCACTCAGATGAAGAGGGACTTTGAGCTCGTAGACAATCATCCCGCTCGCTATCTCTATTTTCACCTCGATCCCTTTGGCCTTTTCGACCGGCATTCTCATGCTCTCATCCTTCCCGGGCCCGAGTATCTCCAATTCGTCCATCTGTCTCCTGAGGACCTGGTTGAGCCTTTCCGGATCCAGTTCATCCCTGCTCGGCTTCATAGGAACTCTTCTCGTCTTCATCTCTTCCGGCGGCATCTCTGCCTCCAGCATGCCGATCGGAAACCTGATGCCAAAAATCTTTTTCTTGCCGCCCTTTGGGTTAAACCACAGCTCAAATCCCTGTCTGACTATTTGACCCCGGATGAAGGGGTCATCCACGATCATGCAGATGTACATGAAATTCTCATCGTTGAGCAAACCGAGGGATATTCTTTCTTCCTCAAAATACAGCATGGCATTCAGCCAATCACCGCTCTTCCCATCGATGGCAATGTCCCGGTCTCGCCACTTGCTGTCCACCTCAAACAATCCACACCCCACCAGGAAAAATATGGAAAGGAATAGGATGAATGACAAAGCAGGCAGCCTGCTCGCAAAAACTTTTTTAAATCCTTTGGACAGGGTTCTCATCTGCAGGGCTTTCATTTCTTCCTCCAATACAAAACTTCAGCCTTGATATCCTGGATTCTAAAATAATTAGACAAATCAACTCAGAATAAACTTTGATCATTTTTGCTGAAAAATGAAAATACCTCATTAAGCATTAAGTTTATTGACTCCTCATCTGACATTCATGTGTATCAAAATTTATAGATGACTATTTAAAGAATCCCGTTTTTCACTTTTAACTTTATTACCGCCGTGACCTCCCTGGCGGCTCCTTCTGAATCCCTTCTCATGAAAGTGGCTGTGAGCTGCTCGTGCTTTTGAACGGGTTTCACTTGTTTTTGCATTTTTTTCTTATCTATCATGTTCTTGATCAAAGAGTAACCGGCTCCGATGGCATCTAGGATCGAAAAAGAATTCCTCAGAGGATTCTTATATTCTTTCTCGATCTCATAAAAAGGGCCGTATCCGTCGGGCAGAGGAGGCAGCTCGACGTTGAACGACAGCTCCTTGGACAGCGATTTCCTGCCCGATACCATCAGCTTTTCTCCGACGAACATGGATAATTCATATTCAGGTTCAGGTTCAGGATTCTTGACTTGAGGCGGAGTTCCGGAATCGACACCTGAAGAGTCCAGCTGGATATCGATCTCAATCTCTTTTCTGAGAGTCAAATCGCCCGCTTTCAGGTCTAAAAAATAGACATGAGTCCCGGATTCCAGGAATAGACCGTTCGCTTCTATTTCAACAGTATTCAGGCCTCTCGTGAAAAGCCCCGCTTTGATCACGTTTTCTTCATCCGAAAATTTATAAAGGGCATCCCGGGATACCTCCACTCCGATTATCAATTTATCGGGCGGAGCGAAATCCTTGCTGGATTCATCTCCAATCAGCCCTATGTCTCTGACCAGGGGAAACAGATCCTGCCCCAAAAAATAAAGATCAAGGCTTATGATGCAGGCCAGCAACAACGATATCTTCTTAATCGCCATAATGAAATTCAAAATAGGCCTCGATGGATTTATCCGGGAAATCTCCGGGCAGGGAAGGGAAAGGAGAGCCGTCTTTTAAAGCCTTCAAAGCAGCTTCGTCCAGGAGCACGATAAGAGAGGAATTCACGACTCTGGCAGAGGCGATCTCTCCGTCTTTATTGATGACTGCCGAAATTCCCACCACACCCTTGATTCTCATCTCCTTGGGATAGGGGATGATCCAGCTGGCAAGTATCTTATTCACGACCTGCTCTGCCCAGGGAGAGAGGTCATAGTCCTCCACCTTAAAAGAGGCCTTTGCTCTTTGCGCCGCGCCGCCGACACCATAACTCGAGAATGATGAGCCCTCTTTGGAAAAACCAGCACTAAAGAAACCCGAACGAGGTATCTTCAGCTGCTTTATACTCTTCTCCAGTCTGGCTCTTTCCATCTCGTTCAAGATCTCCTGTGTTTTTCCAAAATCAAGGGAAAAATCCTGCACATACTCTGGAGGCAAGGCAGATTCAGACTTGACTGGTCCACCCAGACTGAATCTTGAGGCCAAACCCGAATAGAACGCCTCTTCCTCTGTCAGGGCAAGACGATCTCCACTTTCCTCTACGTACGATTCCCCAGGGCCCACAGATCCTGGCGTTTGGGCCTCCCCTGGCGCTCCTGTTCTTTCCTGAAGCCCTGCGTCCCTCTTTCCTTCTCTTCCGACCTCACCCTTCCCTGCTTGCTCAAGGCGTCTCATCAAATCTCCGATATTCTCCGGAATGCGAAACTTTTCGGGTGAAACAAGAAAGGCTTCTCTGACTTCCAGCTGACCGAGATCGACACTCATCGGGACATTCAAACTGATGAGAACAGAAATCAGGGCCACATGGAACAGGAGTGAAGCAGCAAAGCAAATTGCCCTTCTTTTCAGCTCAGCCCGGTTGGTATCGATGGCGAACCCTCCATTCAGATTCTATCACTTTGGCTCCACATATTTAAATCTGGAGAACTCTGAAAAAGTTACATCAGCGAAAAAATCCTCAAATGTGGAGGGGAACCGGCGCCGCATTTCTCAATTAATCGCATGTTTCCCACAGCACGGAAGTAGAGATACTAACAATCACTGCTGAAGACTAGACCCCAAACGGATAATAAATGAAAGAAAGAGGAAGTTGAAGGATGGGAAACCTGCGCCCGAGTATAAAAAAGCTCTTCCCTCCGCTTCTTTTCCCCTCAATAATAGCCTGTCTTTTTTCCCCTCTTTTGACAGCGCATTCAG
>JAOUKO010000054.1 GCA_029882525.1 Candidatus Aminicenantota bacterium
TGGGCAAATGAACGATATTCGATGAATTCAGATGAATATCCTTAAGATTTTGTAGAGAATAGGTTATTGTTTCTCCGTTTTTCACTAACGACCCATACCTCTGTCTTGTTTCATAAAAAACAGACATGTATGGTTTCACTATGGCAAGTATCCTATTTTCAATATGTGCGGGGTCTGCTTGTTTTTTCAACAACAAGTAGGATTGAGCTGAACCGCGCGTCCAGTCATCAAGAGAATTTGATGAATAAATAAAATTCAAATTATCAATATTTATTAAAATGGAGAAATTTATCGAAGAGTTTGAAGGCACATTTTCCATTATTCCTTCGACCACGAAGGGCTTTTGCCTTTCTCCGAATGTAAATAAGAGAACCTTTCCTATCGGGTCCTCATTTCCAAAATATTTATTCGCCGTGTTTTGAGTTAAAACAACGGAGCTGTCGGAATATAATACCGAACCGGGATTGCCTTTTTTAGGCCGGAAAGAAAATATTTCTAAAAATTCCGGGTCTGCCAGGCATATGTTTTCGTTAAAAATGCTGTCATTGTACTTAACCGGTACATTTATTTCCCAGACAAGCCTTGCAAAACTTTCGATTTCAGGGAAATGATCCTTCAAAACCGGCGCTAGGGGAACCGGCCCACGCCGGCCAGAATACTCGTAAAAATGGTCATTGAACACGATCGAATATATCGAATCGGTCTTTTCATGAAACCTGTCAAAGGACAATTCATCGCTAATGAAGAGATAGATCAAAACACAAAATGCCAGCCCTAATGAAAGACCTGCAACGTTTATAAATGATCCGGTTTTATATTTTCGCATGTTTCTCAAAGCAATCTTCAGATAATTTCTCATCATGGTTGAACTCCAGGCAAGAGTACGCATGATGGAATAGGGGATTGACCTTAGGGCCGTTATCCAATACCAGGCCTGGGCGGCAAAATTACCTTTTTCCCTGGCAATGGTGTTGAAAGCCTCATCAATATCTCCCAATTGGGTGTAGAGACCGGTTTTATCAGGGAAAAACCGCTTTAAAAGCCAAACCGCAAATCCTGGCGGTTGAGGAGATTTTTTTTCCATGGATCACTCCTGGTCTAATAGATAAACAGGAAGGTCTTTCCACATAGCTTGATCGATCTTCCGTATTTCAGCAAGGGTTTTTAAACCATAGGAAGTCACTTTATAAAACCGTTTTCTTCTGCCACCTCGATCAGGAGTTTCATTGCCCAAAAAAGACTCAACGTATCTTTTTTTTTCAAGACGATCAAGGGATATGAAAATAGCACCGAACGCCCAGGTTTTACCGGTGATTTCTTTTAATTTTTCCCTGATCATGAAAGCATAGGAATTATCCTGTAATCGCAGGATGCAGTTGAGCAGCAGTTCTTCTGTTCGGGATAATAATTTCATGATGCGCTCATTTTAATTCGTTTCCTACAATATAGGAAATGGAAGCAAAAAAGTCAAGGGAATTCATAATTTATTTTTGCAGCCTGTATCGGAATTTTGAGAAAACGGTGAATCATAAGGAGCCCTGCCCAGCGGCTGGCTGTCAATTTTTGGATTAAGATCAATTTTTTAATGATTCGGTTGTTGTTGTGGCCTAGTCTTTCTCTTTAAGCTATTGGACTTCCGGCTCTCCATGTTATATCCTTATCCCTGGGCCTCAGGTTCGAGAATCGCTAAAGATTGTGAATTATTTGTGGCCAGCACCAGAAGGGAATTCTTGCAATCCATGCCGGTGAAAAGAAATAGATCGCACCGGGCCAGACGATTTTTTTCTTTCTTCTTCTCCTTGATTCTGCTGTCGAATCTCCTCCTCTCTTTGGACCCTGAAAAAGAGCTGCAGGAATACCTCCTCAGGACCTGGACGGTTCAATCGGGCCTGCCCCTCAATACCATAACTGCGCTGACTCAAACAGAGGATGGCTATATCTGGGTTGGTACACGCGCAGGCCTGTCGAGGTTTGACGGTGTCCGGTTCAAAACTTTCACCAGACAAAATTCTCCTCTGTCAAACGACAGGATCACCTGCCTCTACGAGGATGCCAGCAAAGTGCTGTGGATAGGTACCGATGGCGGCGGCCTGTACTCCTGCCAGAAAGGGCTCTGGCAGAACTTCACCACGAACGATGGATTGTCCAACCCGCATGTGCGGACGATAATCGGTGATTGGAACGGCGATCTCTGGGTAGGGACAGACTACGGACTGGACCGTATCAGTCGGGACGGCATCCATGTCTATACCGACGAGGACGGGCTGTATGACAACATCATCACCGATCTCTGCCTTGATAATTGGGGAACACTGTGGATAGGCACCCTGCGAGGCGGTCTGGTCCGGTTCAAGGAGGGAGTGATCGCTGTTTATGGTTACGAGGAGGGTCTTTTGAACTTGTCGGTCCAGTCACTGGCTGCCGACCATTTGGGTAATATCTGGATCGGAACTCTGGAAGGCCTGTATCTATTGAGGAGCGGAGATGGGATCATCCGTCCTGTATTAGACACCCGTTACATGCCCATTACATCCCTGGTGGAGGACGACCAGGCAAACCTGTGGATGGCGACCATGGTTGACGGCCTGAAGCGAATGGCCGGAGACACTCTGATGGGTTTGTCAACAGATGAGGGTCTGCCGGATGACTTTGTCCGCTGCCTTCTGATCGACCGGGATAAAAACCTCTGGATGGGGACGGATACAGGAGGCCTCGTCCAGCTCAGAGATTCCCTGGTGAGGAATATCACCGGAGACCACGGAATCCCTGAAAGTGCTGTTTCGGCAGTGATTGGCGACCGCCGGGGATCTCTCTGGGTCGGGACCAGGAACAGCGGACTCTGCAGGATGAAAGATTCCAGGGTCATCGAGACATTCGATGCCCAAACAGGGATTTGCTCCAACAAAGTCAGGGTCCTTTTCGAGGACAGTAACGGAAATCTCTGGGTCGGGACAGAGGACGCCGGGCTCACTATCCTGGGGAAAGGACGAAGGAACAGGATAAACTCAGAGAGCGGGTTGAAGTCGAATAATGTGACGGCCCTTTTTCAGGACAGAAAGGGAGTCATCTGGATCGGAACAGACAAAGGACTGGATAGATTCCGGGACGAAAAGATCGATCCTGCCGGAGCCTTTGCCGTCCTGGCAGGATACCAGGTGCGGGCTTTCCTGGAGACCGGCGGTGGTCTGCTTTTGGCCGGGACGAGTCAGGGGCTGTTTAGCGTATCTGAAGAGGCAGTCGAAAAAATAGGACTCTTCCGGGCTGATTCCGAGCCGGAGGTCGTTTCCCTGTATGAGGATGGGGAGGGAATCCTCTGGATCGGGACGAACGGGGACGGCCTGTTGCGCTGGAACGAAGGAGAAACGACGGCCTTCACCACTGCAGAGGGATTGAGGGACAATTATATCTATTCTTTAGCTGAAGACGGACAGGAGAACCTGTGGATGAGCACCAACAGGGGAGTCATGCGGATAAGCCTGAAGGCGCTGAATGATTATACCGTGGGAAAGATCCGGTATCTGGTACCCGCTTTTTATGATGAAGCCGAGGGCATGGCCGGTTCCCAGTGCAGCGGAGAAGGCCAGCCTTCGGTCTGGAAAGACGGTTCTGGCAGGCTTTATTATCCGACCGGGAAAGGAATCTCCGTGTTCGATCCGGCAAAGATCGGCGTCGAGACAGCCCCTCCCCTGACGGTAATCGAAGCTGTGCTGTGCGACGGTAAGCCGGTCGAGAGCCATGACGTCCGTTGCTTTTTCCACAGGTCCCAATCTTTAGAGTTTCGTTTTACCGCTCTCGATTTTCAAGCCCCTGAAAAAATCCGTTTCAAGTTCAGATTGGAAGGCTATGACGAAGAATTCGTCTATCTTCCCCTCGATGCAGAACGAATAGCCCGTTATCTGAACCTGGCTCCGGGGGAATACCGCTTCACAATAAAAGCAGCGAGCAACGACGGAATCTGGGATGAAAACGGCGCTTTTTTTGCGTTCGAGGTTCTTCCCTCTTTTTTTCAGAGACCGGTGTTTTATGTCCTTGTTATCCTGGCCGTCCTTTCGGCTGCCGGGATCGGGCTCATCATCAGTCATCAGAGAAGACAGAGAAGGCGCCGCGACAAATACAAGACAATCCCGATCGATTCCAAAAGGATCGAGGATGTCATCGCCAAACTCCTTCATCTCATGGATGAAGAGAGGATTTTTCTCGACCCTGACCTGACACTCAACAAACTCTCTCTCAGGCTAAGGATTCATTACAATCACCTGTCCCGGATCATCAACGAGCGTTTCGGACTGAGCTACAACGATTTCATCAATAAATACCGGATTGAAGAGGCCAGGAAGAAGCTGACCGCTCCCGAGGAAAAAGAAAGCACGGTCCTGGATATCGCCTACAGCACAGGATTCTACTCCAAATCCGTGTTCAACGCGGCCTTTAAAAAATTCACGGGCATGACGCCGACGGAATACCGCAAGAAACACCTCTTGAAAAGAAAAATCTAAAAAAAGAGGCAAAGCTCCTTTTAAACAAAACAGCCCGTCTCTTCTTTCAGATATCCATAGTGTCAGCAGCCTTTTTCCCTTTTTCGCCTTGAACGTACGGAATTTCAATTTCGGACGAAAGCTTCAGTTGAATGGAGTAGATTAAGACCTGCGTGTTCAAAATGAACCATAATAATCACTAAATGAGGAAGAAAGAAAAATGAAAAGGACAAAAATCATCATCTCGCTGTTTATTTTTCTGAGCTTTATGGTCTCGGCGGCTCTCCTGGCTGCGCCGGAGGAAAAAGTCGAAATGAACAAAGGCCTTCTAACTGAGATTCCCTTCCGGCTACATGGATCCATGATCGTGGCAGAGCTCACCGTTGATGACTCGGTCCCGCTGAGTTTTATCTTCGATACAGCCGCAGGTGGAGCGGTTATCAATGCAAAGACTGCCGCTAAACTCGGTATCGTCGGGGATGAGATTGTATCCAGAGAAGGGGCAACGGGAAGGGCCCAAATCGTACGTTCAAAGAACCACGCTGTGAATATCGGAAATCTCAGGTTGCGGAACATGACTTTAGGGATCGCTGAACTCGGTCATATCGAGAGGAGCCTGGGAATGAGAATCGATGGGGTCATAGGGTGGCCGATCCTGTCACGGTACGCTGTGAAGGTGAACTACGATGCGATGCAGATCGAAATATACGACTCCGGGAAGTTCGACTCCGGTCCTGGTGGTGCAGGTTATGATATCGATGTTCAGGGGACTGTAATTTTTACCAACGTGACGGTGACTTTGCAGAATGGCGAATCATTCTCCGGAAAGGTCCTGGTGGACACCGGCTCCGGGGGGACGATCTCATTCAACACTCCCTTCGCAGAGGAGAATGACCTGCTGGCAAAGATAGGCAAATACTATGAATGGGAGTCTCAGGGCCTCAGTACGGATAAAGCCCGAACCTGTATCACTATAATCGAGAGCCTGAAGGTCGGTGATCATAAATTTGCTGCGGTACCGGTGAGCATCGCCTTTGCCAAAGCAGGAGCGGCCTCCTGGCCCCGAATCATGGGTATTCTGGGAAACGACGTCCTCAAGCGTTTCAATATGTTTATTGACCTGAAGAATAAAAAAATGTTCCTCGAGCCGAATCAACTGTACTCAGAGGCGTTTGCGATTAACTGCTCGGGACTGAAGCTGGCCTTGGACGATACCCTCCAGAAAGTGATAGTTGACTATGTCTCTGAAGGCTCACCCGCCCACGAAGAAGGGTTGAAGGCCGGTGACGAGATCGTCCGGATCGATGGGAAGATCGCATCTCAACTCGGCCTTCCACAGGTCAGAATAATGCTCAGCCAAGCCGGGAAAAAGGTTGAGATCGTTGTCGACCGAAAAGGGGAGACGCGCAGCTGTCTTTTGAAGCTCCGGCCGCTCATCCAATAGAGGAACCGATAGGCATAGAAGTAAAGCTCTATTTAAACAAAACATCCCGTTACCTTTTTTCAAAGATCCACAGTATCAGCCGCCTTTATTCTTTTTTCGCTTTAAGCGTACGGAATCTCAATTTCGGACGACAGCTTCAATGGAATGGAGTAGATTAAGACTTACATGTTCAAAATGAACCTTATTCATTACTAAAGGAGGAAGAAGAATGAAAAGGACAAAAATCATCATCTCGCTGTTTGTTTTTCTGAGCTTTATGGTCTCGGCGGCTCTCCTGGCTGCGCCGGAGGAAAAAGTCGACAAGACGTTCGGCAAGAAGGATGAAATCCGCTTCAAGCTCGTTCTGGGTGACTGCCAGCTGAAAAAGAGCAGTGACGGCAGTATCCATGTTCATCTGGTCTACTCCTACGAACCTGACATGTCTTTTGAGCCCCTAATCAGAGAGAGAGGCGGCACGCTCTATCTGGAAGAAAAGATGCGGGGGAATAATCCCAAAGGTTACTCCACATGGACGGTTGAAGTCCCCGACGACATCGAGATAGAGTTTAAGTCCGCCACCGGCAGCTTGACTGTCGAGGGTTTGAAGATCGAAATCGACGGCAGTACCGGAACCGGCGATATCGAACTCAGCCAGGTCAAAGGGGAATTCGACCTCAGCACCGGGACTGGAGATGTGGAGGCCTATGACTCCGAAGGCGAATTCGAGCTCAGCTCGGGCACGGGAAATGTAAAGATCAAGAATTGTAAAGGCAATTTCGATGCCAGTAGCGGCACCGGCGATGTGAAGGCAGAGGGACTCACTCTGGAGCTTGATGGAGAGTTCAGCTCGGGCACAGGCGATGCGGAAGTGTCTTTTCCGGACGGAACGGATTTTGAACTCAAGGTCAGCTCGGGAACCGATGATGCCATCCTCGACATGAACGGGAAACAGGTCAAAGGCTATTTTGAATTCACCTGTCATGCCCGCCGAGGGCGTATCGTCTGTCCGGTCAAGTTTGATAAGGAAGAAGAATATAAGGATAATGACCAGACATACCTCCGGAAATCCTTCACTCAGGGAAAAGATGTCCCCAAGGTCTACGTCAAGACCGGAACCGGCACCGCCAGACTGAATAAATAAAAAAGGTCAAACACCTCAGAATATAACTCTGAGAAAATACAAGTACCTTAA
Source organism: Candidatus Aminicenantota bacterium (assembly GCA_029882525.1). Taxonomy (GTDB): domain Bacteria; phylum Acidobacteriota; class Aminicenantia; order Aminicenantales; family Aminicenantaceae; genus SOIA01. The sequence continues at coordinate 7,091 of JAOUKO010000054.1, forward strand.
AAGATTGATAAAAGGTCGCATAATTAATTATTTCGCGACATTTTTTACAATCATCCTTTTTTATCGAAGAGCTGAAGATCATCGAGCAGGTAGAAATTACGGAAGATTGTGAGGGATTTTGGTTAAGTCCAAAAAAGAAAGTCCTGTCAACCATCGCCATCCGCAAATCGCGCTGAGTCGTCCTCCGGCTCAACGCCCGAATTCAAACCATGAAGCTTCATATTTTGTGGAGGGGAGAAATGATGAATCATTATTTTAAAAGCACATTTAGATATATGCGGCGTCATAAATCTTACTCTCTCATTAATATTACCGGTCTGGCTGTCGGGATCGCCTGCTGTTTATTGATACTCTCCTGGGTCCGCTTCGAGCTCAGCTATGAACGTTTCCATACAAACGCCCAGGAGATCTATCGTGTCATCTCAGAATTCCACAGCCCGGGAGGCGAGATCAACTACACATTGACCTCTCAGGCACCTCTGGCCGCAGCGCTTAAAGAGAACTATCCGGAGATCATCAACTCGGCGAGAGCGCTCAGCGCTGATTGGAAGATAGGGAGGGAGGGAGATCATTTTGGGGAGTATGTTTGGTTTGTTGATCCCGCTTTTCTAGATATGTTCACATTCACTTTTATCCAAGGTGACCCAGCAACAGCCCTCTCCGATCCAAACTCAGTAATACTGACTGAGACTTTGGCCAAAAAGCATTTCCGAAATGAAAATCCTATGGGAAAAACTGTTATCGGTGGCCAGAGTACTTCCTTTATCGTGTCTGGTGTCATCAAAGATATCCCACAAAATTCCCACCTCGACATGGATGCCATAATTCCTCTGGAGATCACAAAAGCAGGAAATAATCTGACTGAGTGGGGCGGATACAACTATAGGACCTATATCCAACTTCAGAAAGGAAGCTCCGGAAAGGATGTTCAGCAAAAAATAAAACATATACTCGAAGAATATAACCCGGAAACACAAACGACCATTCAACTTCAACCGTTGACAAAGATACATTTGTTTGCCTTGGAAGGCGGTGGATTGATCATATATATTTACATTTTTTTAACCATGGCTTTATTTGTACTCCTTATCGCCTGTGTAAATTATATGAACCTGTCTAGCGCCAAGGCGTCAGCTCGAGCTAAGGAGGTGGGAGTCCGTCAGGTTGTGGGTGCCAGACCGGAACAGCTCATTAGCCAGTTTCTCAGTGAATCGTTTTTACTTTCATTGATTGCGACAATAATAGCTATCGTTTTAGCTCAAGCATTTCTGCCTGTATTTCAACGGTTAGCCGGAAAAGAAATTAAGGTCAGCTATTCCTTAGAGACATTTGCTTTGGTGGTTGGCATTGCAGCTCTCACTGGGATACTCTCTGGCAGTTATCCTGCATTTGTGTTGTCACGTGTAAAACCGGTTAAAATATTTAAAGGAATATTCCGCAGTGGTAGAGAAGGAGTCTTATTTAGGAAGATTCTAGTTATCGTTCAGTTTGCACTCTCGATTTTTTTTATTTTCGGGACGTTAGCGGTCAGCAAGCAGATTCACCTTATCCGGAATAAAAATCTGGGATATGACAAGGAAAATATCATCTGCTTGGATGCACTGGATGGAGTTGCACAATACTATTCAGCGGTTAAGAATAGGCTGATGAATAATCCTAATATTGTGGGCATGACCGTTGTGGACAGCTTCCTGGACGAGCCCAATTCTTCAGCCACAAGTGATGTTATCAGTTGGGAAGGTCAAAAGGCGGGCGAGAGTCTTCCTTGGCTTATTGTCAGAGGAGTGGATTTCGACTTTCAGAAAACCTTTGGCATTGAGATGGCAGAGGGACGGTTTTTTTCTCAAAAATTTCCTTCTGATCGTAAGGACAGCATGATCGTCAATGAAGCTGCAGTCAAAGCGATGAATATGGAATCCCCTATAGGGAAAAAATTCCATTTCTGGGATTATGACGGGACTATCATCGGAGTGATCAGGGATTTTCATTTCAGGTCGCTCCATAAAAACATAGAGCCGATGGTCATGAAAATGGGCATTAACCTGCAGAAGATTGCCATCCGAATAAAAGCTGAGGACATGGCGGCAACTATCAAGTTCATTGAAACAGAGATAAAAAGAATTGCTCCCAGTTACTCATTTGAGTTTGAGTTTCTCGATGAGAAGCTGGACCGGTTGTATAAAGCTGAAAAACGGATGGAGAACATCACTCTGTCCATCTCATTTCTGGCCATTTTTATATCCTGTTTAGGAATTTTGGGACTGGCCGCATTTACAGCCGAGCAAAAAACTAAGGAGATCGGTATCCGGAAAGTCCTGGGAGCCTCTGTCGGAAGTATAACAATGATGCTTTACAAGGATTATATCCGATGTATAATTGCCGCAAATTTGATTGCGTGGCCGCTTGGTTTCTATTTTGTGAGTAGATGGTTAAGGAATTTCGCCTATAGAATCGACATAGGTATATGGATATTTGTACTATCTGGTGCTCTGGTGTTATTCATTGCCCTTATGACCGTCAGTTACCAGTCCATCAGAGCCGCCACGGCTCATCCAATCGATTCCCTAAGGTATGAATAATTGTACTTTATTGCTCTCATGGGGATCATCCAGATCTGGAAAGCCGGGTTTTGAGGTTGGCGAGCTGCTTTTATTCCGTTTGGCTTGAAATAGGGGATCTGTATGGGACTGTTCCGGCGCTAGACATTGGAGAAAGAAGTATAATGTGGTGGGCGATAGAGGACTTGAACCTCTGACTTCTACCGGACGGGAGCGGCCGGAGGCATATTTTCAGCTTCATCGAAAAGCACAGGCCTATCAAAAAGCTGTCCCCGAATTATACATTTTTGTTAACTTCGAAGGCAGGTCATCCGTCTTTATAGTGATTCTCATTTTATGGAGGTCATAATGTCCGACCCTGATGTTTTTTTGTCAATAGTCGCTTTTCCACTTATGTTCGTGTTCATGGGCTGGCTGATCTGGACCATACTGGAATGGTTTAGAATGAGACACAAGAGTCAGCTTCAAAACAAAATCCTGGAGAAATTCACGACTGTTAAAGAGCTTAACGATTTTATCCAATCCGAGGAAGGAAATAAATTTCTCAAGCTCTTTTCCTCTAACGGCTCGGCTCCCAGACAGAAAATCTTATCTTCTCTATCAAGAGGAATCGTCATTTCCTTTATCGGCGTCTCTTTAATCCTTGTCGGTCAGATCTTTTCAATAGAAATGAAGTATTTCCTGGCATCTGGGGTTGTTTTGATTGCGCTTGGGCTGGGTTTCCTTGTCTCGACCTTTATCTCCTACACATTGAGCAAGAAATGGGGCATAATTGAAAAGGACAATTCAAGCTGAGTCCTCATGTTGAGCAGCCTTGTTCACCCGCTGAATGCAGCGCTCCAGAAGAAAGATCTGGAAGAAAACCAAGACGGTACCCTGTATATGGAAGAAAACCGGAAAGAGATCTGGGAGAAATTCTACGAGAAGTACTCCCGTTCCTTCTGGTTTTACATATATAAGATCTGTGGCAATGAGCAAACGGCTGACGATATCTTCCAGGAATCCTTTTATAAGTTCCTCAAAGCTAAGCTCAACATTCAGAACGAGAAACATATGCAGGTTTATATCTACAGAATCGCTTACAGGCTTATTCTTGACAAAATAAGGCGGGCTAAAGTGGAGAAAAAAGCCTTTGAAGAGGGACAGCAGGCGTATATAAGTAACATCCAAAAAGAAGGCTCACAATCGGAGATTCATTTTTCTCTGGATATGGAAAAAACATTCAAGAGGCTTAAGCCCAAAGAGAGAATGCTCCTCTGGCTGGCTTATGTTGAGGGATACAACTACGGAGAGATCGCAGAGATGACAGAAACCAAAGAAAACAGCCTCAAAGTACAACTCTTCAGAGCCAGGGGAAAATTAGCCAGGATCTTGAAGAGGCAAGAGCTTCAAGGGAGGATCCAATCATGAAAAAAAAGATATGTCCTTTGGAAAAAGAAGTCATGGAAGGTCTTGGAGAAAAAGAGCTCAAGCCCGAACTCCAAAAACATATATCCGAATGCCCGGTCTGTAAGGATGTTGTGGCTGTTCATACCTGGATGAATCGATTCAAAGAGAAAGCCTGGAAAACCGATATGCCGAAAAAAGACCTCCCGGATGCCCGAGCTGTATGGAATAGAGTCTTTGCCAGGAAAAGAGCTGATAAACAGACGGTGCGTAAAGCCCTGAGACCTTTGCTCTTTCCCCAGGTGCTGTCCTTCGGCGTCTTTATTGCAGGAGGCATATTTCTGGGGACCAAAGGTGTCTTGAAATTTGGGAATATCTTCGATTCTCCGCCCTTAACTCGAGTTCTTCCCTTTTTCCTTATTCTCATCAGCATGGTCTTTTTCTCGGTTATCTTTTGTGCCCTTCTTCTGGCTCTCGAAAAACGCAAAAAACCCGTCTGACTCAATTCGGGAACACCTAGCGTTTTACTCAGGAGCACAGGACTTCATTCGCATCCTCTTCAGAGAAAATAGGTAATCCGTCCCTGAATCATACTTTCTTGTTAACTTCGAAGGCAGGTCATCCGTCTTTATAGTGATTTTGATTCGAGGGAGAATCGAGATGATTGGAAACTATCTTAAAGTCACTTTCAGGACACTGCTGAAGCACAAGGTCTTTTCGATCGTCAACATTGCAGGACTTGCGCTCAGCATGTCCATCTGCCTGATGATCATAATCTTTATCAAGGATCAGAAGAGCAGCGATGGATTCCATGAGAAAAGAGACCGCATCGTTCGTGTCTACACGACCGACAGGAATATCGAGCATTCTGAGGTAAAGGGCTGGGCGACAACTCCGGGTTCACTGGCTCCCTATCTGGTGGACAACGTCCCCTGTGTAGAAGATGTCGTCAGAGTCAGAAGGATGGACGCCAGTGTTCTGAAAACAGAAACAGCGCTGACGATCAGCGGCATGTATGCGGAGCCCTCTTTCTTTCGCATTTTCAGTTTTCCGCTGAAAGACGGTGATCCGGAGACCGCATTGAATCATCCGAATTCCATCGTCATATCTGGGGAAACCGCTCATAAGTTCTTCGGGGATGAGGACCCGATGAATAAAACGCTGACTCTGGAAAACCTGGGCGATTTTATGGTCACCGGGGTCCTGAGAGATTCGGATCAGAAATCCCATTTTCGGTTTGACGCTTTGGTCTCGTTTGCGACACTGCCCTCTTTGGAGAACAAAGGCACCATTAAAGAGAGTGTGAACAGCTGGTCATCTTTCAACAGATATTACACCTATGTTCTTCTGAGAGATGCAGATGATCAATCTGTGCTGGAAGACCAGCTTCCCGCGATCGCGAACACGCTTGTCCCGGAACAAGAAAGAGAAACATTCGGATTCAAACTTCAACCGCTAGCAAAGATCAATCTCGGAATAAATCTGGCGAACTGCATGCCCGGGACCAAACATTCCTTTGAATATGTTTTCATCCCGTTTTTAGCAGTGCTGGTCATATTTCTGGCCTGCTTCAACTATATCATTTTGTCCATCGCACGCTCGCTCAAACGCACCAAAGAAATCGGGCTCAGAAAGGTGATCGGAGCCAGACGCAGCCAGATCATCAAGTTGTTTCTCAGCGAGACATTTGCCGTCACTTTTCTGGCGCTTGCTGCCGCCTGTCTTTTTATACTCTGGCTGATCCCCGCTTTTAACGGAATCGATGCCGTAGAAACCACGAACATGCAAATAAACCTGGAGCTGATGAAAGACCCCGGACTCTACATCATCTTCGTTCTGTTCGCCTTGGGCGTAAGCGTCCTGGCAGGCCTGTACCCGGCTCTGTATCTGTCCTCGTTTCAGCCTGTCAACGCCTTACAGGGTGTTTCGAGAATAAAGGGGTTTTCCCGTCTCCTGACCAGAAAAATACTGATGGGTATACAATTCGCGGTTTCGCTGACATCTGTAATATTCATAGCCTATTTGTATCAACTGCATACATATTGGATGACTTTTGATAGAGGAATGAAAACGGAACACATCGTGAATGTCATTCTGCGGGATGTGAACTCCGAGACATTGAGGAATGAAATTATTACCAACAGCAATATCACCGGTGTTTCTTTCTCATCCAGTATACCGATCTTTGGCGGCTTTCACAGGCCAGGATTAAGAACAGAAAAGATGGATGAACCGAGGCGGGCCTTTTATTACAGTGTGGATACGGAATTTATTCATAATTTTGAGATCGATTTGATCGCGGGACGAAATTTTTCCCGCCAGTTTTCAACCGATAGCGCTGACGCGGTTATCATCAATGAAAAGGCTGTCCAGGTCCTGGATCTTGGTTCGCCTGTAGAATCCATCGGAAAAACGCTCGTTTTAGGTAAAGATTCTGAAGTTACGGTGATCGGGGTTGTCAAAGATTTTAACTTTCGATTGCTCGAGAACCCGATCGATCCGTTGGCTCTTCGCTATCAGCCTCAAGAGTTTCGGTACGCGAATATCGGTTATGCGCCTGGAAAAAAGGAAGAGATCAAAGCCTGGCTCTCAGATACATGGAAGAAGTTGGATAAGATTCACCCCATACAATATGTGTTTATGGAGGATATGCAGGAAAGGCATGAAAGCCAGATAGGCGGGACAATACGAATTTCCGCCTGGGCCTCTGGTTTTGTCATCCTCATCGCGCTTTTCGGGCTTCTCGGAATGGCCACCTACACGGCCGAAATGAGAGTCAAGGAGATCGGTATCCGAAAAGTGCTGGGGGCGAGTGTTTCCGGTATGGCTTACTTATTGTCAAAGGACTATATCAGGCTGATTGTAGTATCCGCTGTTTTTGCGCTGCCGGCCGGGTATTTTCTGTCTGGATCCATGATGCAGTTCTTCGCCTTCCGGCCCGGCTTGAGTCTTTGGGTGCTGCCCGGGGCTCTGGCCTTTGTTTTGGCCCTGGCTTTGGTCACCATCGGGTCTCAAACGGTCAGAGCCGCTCTGGCTAACCCGATAGAGACTTTGAGGGAAGAATGAGAACTGAGCCGTTTCTGTGAAGAGCATCAAGGCTTTTGGCGCCAACACCCCGAGGTATGACTCTAAAAAAGCACTCACATAAACGCATTAAATGTTTTACCAC
>JAOUKO010000304.1 GCA_029882525.1 Candidatus Aminicenantota bacterium
ATAAGCTCGGATGACGCGGCCTATTCCTGGGAAGCCAAGCTTTACGGGGCTGACCGCTTCGATAAATGTCCCAACGGTATTCCCGGGATCGAGCCCCGGCTTTGCCTGCTCTATTCCGAAGGAGTGGTTAAAGGGCGGCTCACGCTGCCCAGACTCGTCGAGCTCGTGTCCACTGTCCCGGCCGTATTGTTCGGGCTGGCTCCAAAGAAAGGGACTCTCAACCCTGGCGCTGACGCGGATATTGTCCTCCTTGACCCGGAGGCAAGCTGGACCATGAACCAGCAGACCCTGCATATGGCCGCCGACTGGTCTGCTTATGAGGATATTGATATAACGGGTAAGATCATAAAAGTCTTTTCCCGGGGCGAGCTCGTTATCGACGGAGAGGAGTGTTTAGCTCAAAAAGGAAGGGGGCGTTATCTTCGCCGCAAGCTGAATTTCTCTTGAAGGAAGAAAATGAAAAAACAAAGCAAGCTGCCGATCTATTCAGGAGCTCCTCCTGAAAAAGTGGCCGCCGACTTGGAGCCTTTAGTCGATTTTCAAAAGGAGGGGATATCTCTCAAAACCTTATCCCGTTTGATAGAAGAACGCCTCCTCCCCCATCTGATGCGCTACGATCGCCCTGAGTTTCATTCCATGTTCAACTTTTTCCCGGAAGAGGGCGCGGAATTCGGGGCAAATATCGCCCTCCTCTACAATCAGGGAGTAACCAACTGGCAGGTCTCTCCGGGAGGAGCCATGCTCGAAGAACTCTGCGGCAGAGCTCTGTGCCAGCTCTTTGGTCTCTTCCCAGGCTCCGATGCCACATTCATGTATTCGGGAACCTATGCTAACCAGGAAGCTCTGTACCTGGCTCTTCACTGGAAAGCGGAAAAGGAGGGCTTTGATTTCTCCAGGAAAGGGCTCAAAGGGTTCCCGGACCCGGCCCGGCTGGCAGTGATAGCCTCCCGTGATGCCCACTTCTCCCTCAAACATGCTGTGCGCATTCTCGGGCTGGGCGAGGAAAGCCTCGTTACTCTGGACGTGGACAAAAATCGTCGTATCGATGCCAGCCTTATGGAACAAAAACTGAGCGAACTCAGAAGGAAGAGAGATGTTTTCTGCGCAGTGGCCACGGCAGGCACGACATCCACGGGTTCGGTCGACCCTATCCCTCCGCTGGCAGAGGCGTGCAATAAACTCGGAGCCTGGCTTCACGTGGACGGTGCTTACGGTCTGGCTTACAGCCTAGTTCCTGAATGGAAACCATTGTTTACCGGATTGGAGCTCGCGGATTCGGTCTCCTGGGATCCGCATAAACAATTCGGTGTTCCGATCCCGAGCTCGCTTCTTTTCGTGCGCCGGCGGGAGGACTTTGAACGCATGGCCCTCTACGGCGATTATTTCAACCCGGAAGGTCAAGGTGAGCCCAACCCGGGGCTGAAATCCCCGCCGTCCACCCGGCCCTTTTCTGCTCTTCCTCTTGTAACCTCCCTGCGCTATCAGGGCCTCAAGAAAGTGGTCGAGAGGCTTCGCCTTCCCCTCGATGCCATCCAGACCCTGGCTGAGAAACTCAAGGAGGAAGAGGACATTGAGCTCTGTCATCAGCCGGATACAGGGATTCTTTGCTTTCGTATCGTCCCTCAAGGTTTTCCTGAAGATAACCTCAGCCATCTCCAAAAAAAGATCTATGAAAAAATCATGGCGGAAGGAAAACGAACCATCTCTATGACCAAGCTGGATGATAAAACAGTCCTGAGGCTGGTCGCCGTCTCCCCTTCTGTGACCGCGGATTCCATACTGGAGACAATCTCCTGTGTGCGCCGCCTTGCCGTTGAGTATCAAACCTAGCGCTTAGCAATGCTAAAAGATACAAACCAGAATACTGATCGCCGTTCTGTCACATTGGAGTTCAGCTAGGGATAAGACCCTAAGGATGCGATAAAGATAAAATCATCCTGAATATCAAACAGAAATTCTCCAGTTAAATTCAGAGCCATATTCCCTTCAACGATGATATCAAGGATTGAAAATCACCCTGAAATTCACCCTTTAGGGGTATTGAAAACGGCTCTTTTTTTATTAAAATTTAAAGGCAGAAGCAATCACTCGAGAGAGTATCAATTGATAATATTCCTTCTTGAATCGATTCGAGTGGAGTAATGCTAAAAAATTCTTGTTTGGTTTGCGCTGCGGCTGGTTCAAGAATTGCTTTATATACAAGAATTGCCTTATATGAAAATATTTATTATACTTCCAAACAAGCGGTGTTAATAAAAGCAACATTAATTAAAACAAGCTGCTTTATAATATTTTTTTCCATGGGCGCGTCCCAAACAAAGGAGGGAATAAAATGAAAATAAAAAAGCCGGTCATCCTTCTCGCTGTTCTCATTATTTTTACCGCTCACAGCTGCATGCAGACATCCAAAGTCCCGGATAATCTGATCGGAGTATGGAAAACCACTGACTCCGAGTATGAGGAGACATTTCTCGAGCTTACAGCAGACAAAATCATCATCGGGAAAAAGGGAGGAGAAGTCGACGCCTATGCCATAAAGAAAATAAAAAAAGAAAAAGTCAAAGGCAGCGAAGAGCTTTATTTCGTCATCACCTACATAGACCTAGGGGAAAAAGAATACAAGTTTCCCCTCTACTTCAACCCGGCGGACGGCGGAACGATCAGGTGGGCGAATCGACCGAAGATCATCTGGACCAAGGAAAAAAATAACCAGGTCAATTTGCTCCCGTTCATATTCATGAGGCGTTCTCTTTCATACACAGCCATAAATGCATGGATCATTTAAAGCATAAAAACCTAAATTGAGAAAAAAACATATTCATATCCGCGAAAGATGCATCGCTTGTTTACCAAAGGAGGAATAGCTATGAAAAGATCGGCTTTGATCATCGTTTCAATTTTTTTGCTTCTGACAGGCACAGCAAAGGCTCAAAACAAAGAATTCGGCATCGGGGTCATCCTCGGTGAACCCACCGGGATCAGCCTGAAGAAATGGCTCGGAGGCCACTCCGCAATCGATGGTGCGGTCGCCTGGTCGTTCGGCGGTGCCAACTCATTCCATCTCCACGCCGATTATCTGTATCACAACTTCAACCTGTTTGATGTGGAAAGCGGCCAGCTTCCTCTTTATTTTGGAGTCGGATTCAGGTTCAAGACCGAGCCAGAAGCCACTTTTGGCGCCCGCTTTCCGGTGGGGATATGCTACATTTTTGAAAAGGCTCCCCTGGACATCTTCCTTGAACTGGGCCCGGTGCTTGATCTGGTTCCAGGCATGGAGTTCTGGTTCACAGGGAGTATCGGCGCACGGTTCTACTTCAAGAAAGGTTCTTAAAGGCTGTCCTGCTCAATTATTCCCTCTATCTGTTCTTGTGAACAGGTCAAATAGAGGAATTATGACGGCATGACTTTGGTCAATGGATTTCTTTCTCTTTTTTTACCGTATTTATCGCTTGTCATATAAGTTGCTCCATAAAGACTCCAATATGTGCGGGCAAATCCATTATAGAAAAGAGCATCTATCTAAGGAAACCGTTATGGATACCATAGCCTCTTGCGGTGATTTTCAGAGTGATTATTGCGACATTTTTGTCATCCTGAAGGGT
>JAOUKO010000305.1 GCA_029882525.1 Candidatus Aminicenantota bacterium
CCCCTTCTTATTTTTTCCCCGAATGAATCTAACACCAGGATTTCTTTCTTTAACCGGGAGTGTCCCTCTCTGATTGAGGAAAACAGCGGAATAGAAGCAGCCACTCCTCAGCGCAACGGGTCCAAATTATCAGCACTATATTGAAATTGAAGGGGGTTGTCAACCGTGAGATGAGTGATTCAAGGTGGGTTGTTTTCCACTAATCCTGTGAATATCTTTGTTGAAAAATGCAGGGTTTACGTTTTTAATAAATTGATTTTTTTACAATTCTGAGATGTTGCACATTATCTGGTCACATATTTTTTTGAATGTGATTGGGTTTAATAAAAGGGAATGAATTTGTGTACTGCGTGTATTATTCAAGGCGAGAGGGGGGAGTTCTACTCAAACAAGACTACCTCTTCTCCCTTTTCCTTGATGAGTTTTTGGAGGATTTCGATGATTATATTTTTTCGTTTCAACAGTGCGCTCATTTCATCTTCATTCAGGTATTTTTTCAGCTTTGATCTTATCTTTTTGTCTTCTGTTTGCTGCAAATTCTGATACAGCTTCCTCGAGCAGCGAGTGATTTCACATCCCTTTATTAATTCTGGGGATGGTCTGAATGCTTCAGAGAGATCAACTCTCCATACCTTCCATTCCTCCGTGATTAAAACATCTTGAGGGTCTGTTTGTAAACATAGTGCTGTGTCGTATACAAGATATTCAAATATTTTTATTTCTTCGAGCGCGTTAAAAAATTTCTTGGGATCAGGGGGAGTGATGTCTTTAAGCTTGCGTTCATCTTCATCTAAGTACCGATTTATCAGTATTTGAAGAGAGGCTTTTCTTCCGTTAACTCTCCGTTCGACGACGGGCGGATATATGTTGAGGTCGAGCAATTTATCCAGTTCATACGCAGCAAGTCCGTAGATGTAGCTGTCAGTGGGAACCTTCGGTCTAAGGTTGTTTGTAAATTTAAGAAATCCTCTTTTTTTGATTCCTCTGTCATCCAGGTTCACAAAATACGAATCTCCTCGCGTTCCGCTGGGTTTCCAGTCGCTTTCAATCCTGGCTCTTTTTAAGTATTGTTCAGTTTCTTTTTGGTTGAAGCTCTTTTGATTGGCAAGGAGGAAGTTACTCAAGGCAGTGATACTGATTAAAATACAGGCCATAAAGCCGACTTTTATGTTTTTATCAATTTTCATGATCCCTCCTTTATTACAAAGGCCTTTTGATCTAGATTGAGCCCAACAAGGCAAAAGTATGTATTGTGTTCTTCAGCAAAAAAGCAACTAAGGCCGTTCCCTCTAGCTCATGATTGACATCGATCGAGGTGTCATCGTCTGGCCAAGGTCTTAACCAGGGTTCAAACTTGTTTCCGTAATTCTCGATGATCAGAGCGCTGAGGTTGCCGCTCCCATAGGCTCTGGATATGTTTGTATCGATTATCCAGACTTTTCCGCTGTATCTGTTCATCTCGATCCCGGATTTAATCCGCTGAGGAGTATGGGCAGTGACTATCGATTTTGCACCGAGATTGCTCAATATTCTATCCAAAGTCGGCTCAAATTCAGGGCCTCTGTAGGAGTAGTCTCTGAACCAGAGCGGTCCGTTCTCGTTATAGACAATCTCAAAAGGCCTGGTGGGATACTCTCCGCGCAAACGGGCAGCTCGAAACATTTCGAGTTCCTCACGAAGCTGGTCGTTTATTTTTTCTAATGGCCAGGTCGAATATGTTTCGCTTATTCCTCCATGGACGAACACAATATCATTGATTTTGATCACGGCATTATGTTGAAGGATCCATGGGGCGTAATTTTCATTGAATGCTTTGAGGTAATGCCATCGCACATGGAACTTTGTCAAGCGAGTAATATCCCTTGATTTATTGATCTTATCTTCCCAGAAGGCTTTTATGTTCTGGTCAAGAGGCGAATCGGAGTCCGTTTCATTGGAGGGCGGAATTCCTAGCTTTTTCCTGATCTTTCTCTCCTCTTTGTTGATGTATTCGGGAGGAAGAAAAGACAGCAACTGCCCGACAGTAACGTACTCCCGTCTGTCAAAGGCGAAATCCCCGATATTCATTTCCTCGTGGTTACCGATCAGCATGTGGACTTTGCCCCCGGCTTCCTCTGCCTCTTTCTCCAATTCCTTGATAAAATCAAAGATTTTCTTGGCATAATCACTTCTATCCATGACATCGCCTATCTGGACAAGATGGGTTTTTCCGGCGATCCAGTGAAGGTTGTCATCGATGATCCTAATTTTAGGGTCTTTCAGTATTTCAATGAAATGGTCATAATCACCGTGCAAATCTCCCACAGCCACAATTCTCTCCACACGAGTCCATATACACTGGATGTCTTCCGCATAAAGATGACCAAAAAAGAGAAAAATAAATAAGGTGAGGATTATTGTGCCCTTGAATCTCTTGTTTGGGAAAAAATTGGAGTTTTTCCACATGGTTGTCTTTCCTCGTTTATGGCTGTATTTTTTCTGTTTTTTTCTCAGTTTGAACTCTACTAATATAGTAGTTTAATGGAGAGATATGTCAAGGTAAAATGATTTTAGCAGTATCATTATTATTATTAACGCAATAAATGTTTTGCCATATTTTGGCTAGAGCTGTTATTTTTAGCCAACTCAGCTTAAAGAAAGAAAGCGACAGGTTAAATAGACAACCTTCTCCATTAGGAAACTAAAATAATGGCTCTTTACATCTTGAAAAAGAATAAGTAATATAAGTTCAAACAAAAATGGAAAAAGAAAGAAGAAAGTCTCCAAGGGTTCCGGTTGAGGTGGACCTGAAGATCTGCAGGGAAGATGAAGTGGAGCAAAAATCCAAGGGGATTATCAAAAACATCACGCTGGAGGGTTTATGCGTCGAATCAGATTTAGACGCCTCTGTTGGATCTGATCTGGTTTTCAGCCTTGACACACCTTACGAGGTTAAATTCAATATATACGGAAAGATTATCTGGAAGGAAGCAATCGGCAGGGACTTTAGATACGGAACAAAATTCACCAAACTGGAAATCACAGAGAAGCCTGACCTTTACAAATTCATCCTCGTCACCATGTGTCTGAACGAGCAGAAACAGTAATTTCTGGACAAGAATTTCATATTTGACCTTGTTTTCCTGGAAGATTGGTCAAAGATCAGGGAAAAACCACTATTCCAGGCCTTAAATCGAGTTGAAATCGCCTCTTCCTGCTCAGAATAAGTTTTTTGTTTGATGCGGATTATGAGGGAAAATTCGCTCCTTTTTTTTCAGCAAAAGGATTATCTTGTATATACTTGGAGGTTTATCCCGCGTTGGGATTGAATTAATGGATTGACTTTAAAATTTTCTTTTGATAAAAAGCTAAGGAGAAGAAGCAGGTTAAGCTGAAATTCGTCAAATAGTGAATAAATAAGATCTTCAGAGAGGAAGGGATGAAATGGAAATAAACGCAAGAGAGAAAAATGATGTCGTCATTTTTGATATTACAGGAGAAATCAGGAGATCGGACATAACCGATCTCACCCTGCATCAGCTGGTGAAGGATCAGTTGGATTCTGGGAAACGGAATATACTTCTCAATTTTGAGAGCGTCGAGTTCATCGAT
>JAOUKO010000306.1 GCA_029882525.1 Candidatus Aminicenantota bacterium
CCCGTATACCCTGTTGTAATAATCTTTCCCTTCACGGTCGGTCGCCAGTAGCCCGACCGTATATCTTCTGCCGAAGTCCTTCTTGTAGCGAAAGACCGAAGAGGTGTTTGCCTGATCCAGTGAGTCTTGACTGGATCCCTGGCTTCCAGGAAAGATGAGGTTTGTTATTTCATCGCGGACAACATACGCCCCAAGAGTGTGAGTCCCTTCCTTACCTGTCAGCTTGAACCCCCACCTCGGGTCCCGTATCATCCGGGTATAGATGACACTTTCAAGAGCACTGAAGAAATCCGCTCCTTCGGTGAAGAAAGGCCGCCTTTCGGGATAAAAAAGTGCGAATGGCTGGTTGATGTCCAGCTGCCAGGCATCGGCCTCGACCTGGCTGAAGTCGGGATTGGCCGTTAAATTGAGCGTTAAGTTTGGAGTCATTCCCCATCGAGCTGTCAGTCCTGCCTCAGCATCCTGATCCCGCTTTTCGAGGCTGCCCTGAGGAAAATCCGGTCGATCATCTGTACGGGCTCCTATTACTGTGGGATTGATTTCAATGTTAAGTCCGGGACTGGCGCCATCGAAGCCCTTTATCTTGACAGCCTGGCACATATAACAGTTGTTACTCCGGTCTCTTGGGAAGAGCCCTATGTGGTAGGCGTGTTCGCGGGGATACCGGCGCACGGCATCGAACCCCCAAATCTGCGGTCCCTCTTTACGCTGGAAACGGAGTGACGAAAAGGGAATGGAAATTTCTACTGCGTAGCCCCAGTCAGTTATCCTGCTGGAGCAATCCCAGATCGTGTCCCAACCGGGGTCCTCATTACTTTGAGTTTCAATTTCGTCGAACTGCACTCCCTGAGCTGTTACGATGAAATCAAAGCTCCGCCGGCTGTCATTGAACGTGTCAAAGATCAGGGCGATCCAGTCGTCCCCACCCAGAGTGTCCCGGTCTCTCAGGTGAGCTCTAATGGCCGATGGTTTGGGATCGTAGCAGCGGAATGCCGCATAGAGGTTATCTTTGTCGTAGGTGAGGAGTACCTCTGTGCGCACTGGCGGAGTTACATTTTCCCCGGGTCGGACCTCATATTTCAATTCCAGCACAAGTGCGTTTTCCCATGCTTCCTCCTCCAAAACGGCGTCAACCCGGACCTCAGACTCGGTATGGGGGACAATATAAGGATCCTCGACCGTTCCTGTTCCATGGTTTCTTGGCGCGCTGTCTTGCGGGGATGTCGGTGCCGGGAAAACCATAGAGGCCAGGATGACTGATAAGCTGATGGCTAATGCTCGGTAAGGCTTCACAGGCTTCTCCTCTTTTAATCTCGTTTATTGTCAGCGCTTCAGACAGAATGCTTAACTGAGCCTTAACTGCAAGTCTCGATAGTTATCTTAAAATGTCCCTAGGGAATATATACGTCCGGTTTTCCGAAATGGTTTCAGCTTTATCGAGGATAATCCACAAGGTCTTATTACATTTCATTTAGTATCCCTATCCTTGATTATTCACAAAGGCTATTCATACCGGAGGTTGTCGACGGGATTGGTGTGTGCCACTTTGATGCTATGATAGCTGGCGGTCAAAGAGGCAACAAGGATGGCACCGATTGCTGTAGCTCCTAGCAGGAATGGACTTATCCCCGTCTTGTAAGCAAATTTCCCCAACCACATGTCGATAAAAAGCAGTGATACAGGAATGGCGACCACAATTGCCAGAAAAATCAGGAAAAAGATTTCCCGGAACATGATTAAAACGATCTGGGTGGCCGAAGCACCCAGGACCTTACGCAAACCCACTTCCTTGGTCCTCCTGAGTGATGTGAACGAGGAAAGCCCCAGAAGGCCCAGGAGGGAGATGATAATGCAGATGCCGGAGAAGATTTTAACCAAGCGGTTCTGTCTGCGGTCAGCATCATACAATCGGTCAAACGACTCATCCAGAAAAGAAAAGACAAACGGCCGATTGGGATTGAACTTGTTCCATCTGTCTTCCAGCCATCCCATGGTATTTGTCAAGGATTGGCCTTTCAATCTAACCATTAAGTTGCTTGGCACGCTGCCTGGCAAATTGCTTTCGGGGCCGCGGATCATTCGGATGAGCATGGGCTCGATCTTATTGTGGAGCGAGGCAAAATGAAAATCCTTTACAACACCGATCACATGGCCGTCGGTATGGGTACCCTGAGTGATACGTTTTCCGATTGGATTGTTCCAATCCATGAAGCGGACCAGAGTTTCGTTAACGATAATCCCTTTTTGAGGATCAGTGGAAAAGCTGGGGTCAAAGTCGCGCCCTTCCACAATCTCAGCTCCCAATGTCTGAATAAAGTCGAATCCGGCCCAGAGGACCCAACAATTGTAATCCTCCATGCCATCCCTGCCTTCAAACTTATACAGGCCTGTGGTGGGAGTTCCGGGCTGCCCGATCCCCGTAGCAACGGAGATGATATCCGGGTGATGGATAAGTTCCTGTTTGAATGCCGGTATTTTTTGGATGACATCATTATCCCGTAGCCTGATCGATACGACATTCTCTTTCTTGAAACCCAGATCCCGATTGCGCATGAATTCAATCTGGCGGTTCATAAAAAGGGTAATGATGACTACTCCGATGGAGATAACGAACTGGAATGTGACCAGAAATCGTCGGATTCGTAATTCTGAACTGCTGGAGCTGAATCCGCTCGATATGGCGGTCACAGAACGTATGGCAGAGAGATAAAAAGCGGGATAGATACCAGATACGATCCCGATGAGGAGAAAAAGCCCTAAAACGGCTGCAATCAAGACAGGATTGAACAGCATTCCTGTCTCAAGGTTGAGATCCAGGAGCTGATTAAACGGCTTCAAGGACAGTAGAACCGCCCCATAGGCAAATACCATAGCAATGAAAGACACCAAGAGGGATTCACCCAGAAGTTGGAAGACCAGATCCTTTTTGCTCGACCCTAATACTTTTTTCATCCCGATCTCCCGGACCCGAGTGGAAGAGCGGGCGGTGGCCATATTCACATAATTGACACACGCCAAAACAAGGATGAATATGCCGATGAAGAAAAACGCGTAAAGATAAGATCTGTTCCCCAACGGCATTTCGAATCTGAAACCGACAGTATTGTAGTGGATATCCTTCAGGTTTAGGAATATGAGTTTATAGACCTGTCCGTACAATTCTTCATCTGCTCTGCAGTATTTTTCATAAAAAGCGGGATATTTTTCATAAAAGGTGGCCAGGTTATATTTTTCGGGAAGCAGAACATATGTATAGACAGAAGGCTCATACATCGACACATTCAAAGCCAGCTGGTCCATACCCCAGCTCGAGTAAGAGATGATTCCTTCTATGGGAATATGAGAATTTCGAGGCGGGCTTTTTATCACACCTGTTACTATAAGGTCGTCCTGATTTTCGACCTGGATAACCTTTCCCAGCGGAATTTCGTCGCCGAAATATTTCCGGGCAAGGGCTTCGGTTAGCACAATCGTGTTAGGAGACTTGAGACATGTTTCCATGTCTCCCTGCAGGAGAGGATAAGTGAATACTTTGAGAATACTCACGTCGGCAAAAACTATCCTCTTCTGATAAAACCG
>JAOUKO010000307.1 GCA_029882525.1 Candidatus Aminicenantota bacterium
TCAGCACCACGCGGCTAAGTGATTCCGGAATATCACTATTGAATTTCCAGGGGTCCTGCGGTGCTTCGGTTTTATGCTTGACAGCGATGCTCAAAGGCGTATCACCGTCAAACGGCGACCTTCCGGCCACCATCTCATAAAGAAGGACTCCCAGCGAATAGATATCCGAACGCTGGTCGACTTCCTTGCCTTCAACCTGTTCAGGAGATATGTATTCAGGTGTTCCGATCATAACGCCAGCAGCTGTCACTCCTTTCGCCTGAAGCGAACGGGCAATCCCAAAATCCATGATCCGGACATTTCCAGCCCTATCGATCATGATGTTGCTCGGCTTCAGATCCCTATGAATAACACCCAAGCCATGAGCCTCACTCAATCCCTCGCATATCTGCTTGGCAATGTTGATGGCTGTCCCGATGCTCAGCTGCTTTGTCATCTTGAGCATATTCTTCAGATTTTCACCCGGAACATATTCCATGGTGATAAAATGAGCTGAATCCTTTTCGTTAAGGTCATACATGCGGCAGACATTGCGGTGGGTGATCTTACGGGCCAGCTTGAGCTCGTTCCGGAAACGCTCAATCGTCTTCTCGTTGGAGGCGATCTCCGGCTTTAAGACCTTGAGAGCCACTTCCTCATTGATCTTCCTGTCCTCGACTCTGAAGACCCTCCCCATTCCGCCTCTGCCCAGCTCTTCAATGACCTCATACCTAGAAGCGAAAACAGTTCCTCTGGTTAACTCACCGGTGTTTGCTTCCAGGCTTTTTGTGACAAGAGCAGAGATATCTCCTCCAGAAGTAAGATGTGCGGCGCAGTTGTTGCAGTACTGGCTATCCTCTGGATTCCAAGTATGGCATTGGGGGCATTCGATCGCCATTTTCCCTCACTATCCAAGTATCAATTGGCGAAACCCGATTCCTTCTTTCCTAACCCAGTCACTCCTCCTGATTTTATGTCATAACATGTATAGAATTGATGGAAATTGATCTTGAGCGGACCGGGCCTCAAGCACAACCGATGGTAAAAAGAATACAGGAAGTGGAATTCCGGTTTTATGGCAAGCCCTGACCGACGATTGGTGTTTAATTGTTCCATTTTCTTATCCCTTTCTCATGAGTCCTCTCATTAAATATAACTCTGAAGAGGCCGCCGAGTTTCATTTTTCTCTCATCTTAAAAAAATGGTTTCTCATTCAAATGTCCTTACATATATATATACGTATCAAAAGGCAAAAAGTAATCACATCAAAATGTGATTATTTGGGGTGATTTTATATTTCAATGAAAGGCAGAAATATCAATCCGCGAAATAGCCTGCACGGTGTGTGATTCTGTAACTTTTGTTTTTAGTTATGACTTTTATTTTTCTGAATTTACCGTCTTTCTTATAACCTGCGGGGGAATAATAAAGCAGATAATAGTTTTCAGAAGCATCCACTGCCTTCTGGAATGCAAAAGCAACATTGGCAGAACTCTCTGTCAAACCACCCGTTGCCTTAGCCATTTCGTTAAAAGCACTGAATATTTCAGCAGAATTATCTTCCATCTGTATTTCTGAAGCCTCAAAAGATATTCCTCGCGTAATGTCGAGTGCATACATCGGCGTTTTTGTGACAAATAAAAAATGACAGGATATCAACGGATCAGAAAAAGCTCTTTTTATTGTTTCAACATCAAAGGATATATCTTTTTTTAAATCTAAAATCTCCTCTTGCGAAAGGAATGTTGGAATCGGCATCATCTCTTTTTGGTGGAATAAGAAAATATTCTTTCGTCCTTTCATTTGTTTCAAACTATCTGATAATTCCAGAAGTTTGGATTGATCAAAATACTTCAGTTCTCTCATTTTTCTTAAAATTTCCATACACATGAATTTTTTTAGCTCTCCTTCAAGCCCTTCGGTGTTCAGAATTTTCTCAAGGTCTCTGCACAAACTTCTGTAATCTGCGCTTCCCCTATAAATATCCTTCCTTAATATTCTCTTTAACTGATCTGCGATTTCCTGTTTAGGCAATGTATTGAGAGCATTGTCTTTAATACGATAGGCTTTTACAGGTGTAACAACTTTAAGGCTGTCTCCAGCAAGGAGAACATTATTAAAAAAATAGTCTAAAACTTCGCCTATTTTGGGAAGGTAATCGCGTATTTCAAAAACAAAAATAAAGTTCCTTGAAACCTCAGGAGTGAATTTTTTCTCTGCTACTTCTTCTTTTCTCTCTATTATTGTCTTTTTTATCAGATAGACAGCCACAATTTCCTGAAGCTTGCCGTCCTCATAGACTTCAAAATCGTCAATGGTTAAATTATCCACGAACTTCCCTTTATCAAACACTCTCACCGGAACTTCTATGTTGACCACTATTGTTTCGTGCGAGATTTCTTGAGCGAATAGAGCTAAGCCAATAACAAAACTTCCAATTATGAGAATTCCTTTTTTCAAGTTTTGATTCCCTTTGCTTATTTTGCGATACATCTATTTTGTTATTTTAATGCAAAAAATGTGCCAATACAAAACAGGGGTACTTCTGAGGAAATATGGATTATAAATGTCCTGATTTAGTGACAGATGGAGTACTTTTGAGAATTGAACCATGCAGACGGCACATTGATGGGGTGCAGGTCAAAAAAAAGAGAGCCAGCAGAGGGATTCGAACCCTCGACCTGCTGATTACGAATCAGCTGCTCTACCGGCTGAGCTACACTGGCTATTTGTAGGATTCCAGAGGTAAACCACTCCTTTCCGTATTAGCAACCATACGCAAAACTAGGCGATTTTAGGCAATTCTGGTGACAAAGGGGATATGTCTATATTCAATATGACTCTTTCTTCAATAGCCATTTTCTTGTCTCATAAGTAATCCATGTTACAGACATTCTAGGTTCCCTGGATGACCTATCCCTCCCTCCTTGACTTACTGGATACCTGACAGTAAAATCACATCGAGATTTTCAGCAAAAAGGACTAGACGATAAGAGAGTTAAAGTAAGAGAGAACCTCAAAGACTTTTTCTGGCTTTTGAAATGGGGAATTTTCTGGATTCTCATACTTCTGATTTGTGGTGTCCAGTTTTTCTAAAAGGAGGTAAAATGAAACCAAAGGTGATCATTATTCTTATCCTGTTAGTTTTGTCTCTTATCTTTGTCATTCAGAACACGACGATTGTCGAGGTGCAATTATTTTTCTGGAAGATCAGCATGGCCCGAATCATCATGCTCTCTTTTCTGCTTCTTGTGGGATTTATCATCGGCTATCTAGTGGCCAAGTTCAGTGAGGAGAGAAAGCCGGCCAAGTAGCTCTGTTGAAAAGCATCATTGTCACTGTCTTTCTCGTTTTACAGCAGCAGTGACGGCTATCCACACTCTGGCTTCGGAGTTTGAGTAAAGTTGCCACGCAGCTAATAAATTTCAGACATTAGACGTCTTCATTCGAGCCTTCCATTCAACCCCCATGTTTTTGATAAAAAGCTCTTTTATTTCACATGTCTAAGGCCTGAAACAAACCAATAAAGGTGTGAAATTTTCATGGAGCTTTAACATCGCAGGTTGTAAATTAATGGGGGGCAGGTCATTAAAGCCTT
>JAOUKO010000055.1 GCA_029882525.1 Candidatus Aminicenantota bacterium
AATCAAAATAGAGATGAGAATTGGACGGTACATTTTCGATAACACCCGTGACTTTGAGATTATGCCATGTTCCCCACCATTCGAATCCCACTGTTTTTCCAAGGGGATCTTCCTCACGAAAGAGAATAGCTGCCATTTTTTCCGTGAGTACGATAGAACGAGGCTCAGACAGGCAATTTTTCGAATTGCCTTTGATGAACGGAAAAGTGAACATCTCAAAGAACGAATTATCTACTCCACGAACCTTTCCAGTGAAAACCTGATCTCTGTATTTCAGCGGCCCGCTGGCTTCTCCGAACGTTCTTGTGAAGTTGATGATTTCCGGATAATCAGCCTTCAATGCAGGGCCTAGAGGACCTGGGCCATATGAGCCGTATATATCTGTGTCCTGAGGATTGAGCAAAACTCTATAGATTTCTTTGACGTTCGAGTGGAATCTGTCGAAGCTCAGCTCATCCTGAACCCAGAGGAATACAAAGAAGCAGCAGGCCATACCGATAGCCAGGCCTGAAATATTAATGAAGGAATAGCCTTTATGTCTTCTGATCTTTCTAATAGCCACTTTGACATAATTCCAGAGAAGCTCAGGCATGAAGAGAGGGGGCTTCCAGGGCGGCCGTCCGCTAATGCGGGAGGTGTAAGTTTTGTAGAATTCTTCCCCGATGTCATCTGTTTTGCCGATTTCTGCAGTCGCTTTCTCATAAGCCTCTTCTTCACTGATTCCACTGCGGATTATACTATCAATTTCGTCCCGTAGGTGGGACTCCAGCTCGGCGATGGTGCCGTCTTCCAGCGCCTCGTTCTTTCTTAATGTTTTCCTCCATTGTATTATTGCTTTCTCCAGGTCAAACATTTTTTCCCTCTTTTGTTTGTTTTTAGTCAATCATTCTTTTTAATCCAGGGCGGTCAAAGGTTTCCATAGCTCTGCCAGAGCGGAATGCACGCTCAGCCACTGTCTCCTTTCAGTTTCCAGTTCCTTTCTTCCCAGGTCTGTCAGGCTGTAGTATTTGCGGTAGCGGCCTTCTTCGGAGATTTTCCATTGGGACATTACAAGCCCTTCCTTTTCCAGACGATGAAGAACCGGGTAAAGCATTCCATCAGACCACTCGAGAGTACCTCCTGATATTTTTTTGGCTTTCTGGATGATCTGATACCCGTAATTCTCACCGCTTAATAGAATAGAGAGAATGATGGGTTTAGTGGACGCGGCAACCAGCGCTTTTGATATCATTTCATACCTCTCATGCTTATATACCTAACATCACTATGTATGCAAATTCTGTGCCACTTCATGCTGGCCAGAGGAAACTAGAGGATCAAGATTGGATTTGTTGTGGAAGGTGTTCGCTTTTTAAACAGTCGATGTTCGAATTCGGACATAAAGGATTATCAGCTCTTGCAAGATAATAATTGAATTATTTTCTTTTTATCCTGTAGAGGACCTGACCCAGGTATCCGGAATCATTGATCTCAGCAATGTACAAGCCAGGCACCATGTGAGCCTGTCTCATTAACCTCATCTCGGAGAGATTTTTCAGAAGTTCGCTGGCTTCCCAATCTTTATTGCTGTCGCTCAATAAAACCGAATTGCCGTTTTCAATTATCTGTTCCAGGATTTCTCTTAGGCGCATAGCAATCCTTCGTGTTTTAATCCTTAATTTTGTCTTTATATATAATACGTATTTTACAGGCTTTTGGTTGCTTTTTTTTGAATTTTTCCTGTGGGCTTCTTTCCCCATAAGCTGAATCCATTGGAGAATTAACTCTGGTACTATTTTATAGCAGAGGTCAACCTTTTTCCCATTTATTCGTCTTTATATTAAAAGACGCGTATGACGATAATGTTCAAAGCGAGGTTATAAATGAAAAAAGCGCTCCTAGTCTTATTTTGTGTGTTCCTTGTTCAGCAGTTCGCTATGGCTGATACTCAGGAAAAAAGGCAGTACACTGCCAAAAATATCAATCCCCATCCGCCGGTTATCGACGGCAAGCTGGACGATCCGGTCTGGCAGGGTGGAGAGTGGGGAGATGGGTTTACCCAGAGGGAGCCATATGAGGGTAAAGCGCCGACTCAGAAAACAGCTTTCAAGATTCTCTATGACGATAAAAACCTCTATGTCGCCATTCGCTCATCTGATAATGAGCCGGAGAAGACGGTCAGGCGGATATCCAGACGGGATGATCTGGAAGGCGATTGGGTCTCGATAGAGCTTGACAGCTATTTTGACCACCGGACAGCATTTGCCTTTGGTGTCAGCGCTGCCGGAGTTAAATGTGATGTTCTCATCTCCGATGACGGGGATAACGAGGACCTCAACTGGAATCCCATCTGGTATGTGAGAACAGCCGCAGATGAACAGGGATGGACAGCTGAGATGAGAATCCCGCTGTCCCAGCTTCGCTACGGAAAGGAAGAAGATCAGGTCTGGGGGCTTCAGGTCACACGGAACCTGTTCCGCAAAGAAGAGGTATCCAACTGGCAGTTCATCCCCAAGGATGCCGGAGGCTGGGTCCATGCTTTTGGTGAGCTTCGCGGGCTTAACGGACTCACGGCCACCCGGCAGATAGAGCTTTATCCCTACTCAGTAGGGCAGCTCCAGAGCTATGAGAGAGAGGAAGGGAATCCTTTTGCCACCGGCCAGACAACCCTTTTCATGGCTGGACTGGACGGGAAAGTCGGCCTGACCAGCAACCTGACTCTGGATTTCACCGTCAACCCGGATTTCGGGCAGGTCGAAGCCGACCCTTCTGAAGTCAACCTCACCGCTTTTGAGACCTATTTCGAGGAAAAACGGCCATTCTTCATAGAAGGAAAAAATATTTTCACTTTCAGGATAATGTTGGGCGATGGTGATTTCTCCAGTGATACGCTCTTTTATTCTCGGAGGGTCGGCCGCAGCCCCCACTCCTATCCAGATGTGAGCGAAGATGAGTATGTCGACATGCCGCAGAATACCTCGATACTCGGAGCTTTCAAAATCTCCGGGAAGACAAAAAGCGGGCTGTCTATCGGTATCATCGACAGCATCACCGCAGAAGAGAGCGCCAGAGTGGGAGACGTGGGCCAGTTCCGTGACGAGACGGTGGAGCCTTTAACCAATTACTTCGGGTTCAGGCTTCAAAAAGATTACAACCAGGGCAACACGGTCATCGGAACCATGATCACAGCCACCAACCGCAATATCCAGGACCCGGAGCTGGAGTTTCTCCATAATGGTGCCTATTCCGGGGGAGTGGATTTTTACCACTCCTGGAAGGAGCGGACCTATTTTGTTCAGGGGGATGTTGTATTCAGCCTTGTCCGAGGGTCCACTGAAGCTCTTCTCAGGACTCAGGAGTCACCTCAGCGGTATTTTCAGAGGCCGGATGCAGACCACGTCTCCGTAGACCCCAACCGGACTTCTTTAGCCGGCCATGGAGGATCACTCTACGGGGGTAGAGTCGGGAATGGGCACCTTCAGTATATCGGCGGAGTCACCTGGCGTTCTCCCGGGCTTGAGTTGAACGATATGGGCTATCTTCGGGATGCCGACATGATTATGGAGTTCATCTGGGCTGGTTACAGGATCTGGGATCCCTTCAGCATTTTCCGGAACTTCAATTTCAATTTTAACCAGTGGATGGGCTGGGATTTCAGCGGCGAAAAGAGGTTCGAGGGAGGCAACTTCGGCATTTACGGTCAATTCAAGAACTATTACGGGTTTTCCGTAGGAATCAACCGTAATGAAGAAGGTCTGTCCAAGAGCGTTCTTCGGGGCGGCCCTTCACTGCGCTGGCCGGGTCAATGGAGCCCGTGGATCGATTTCTATTCGGACAGCAGGAAGAAGTTTCGTTTTGATATCGGCACTTCCGGTTCCTTCAGCGATGACAGTGACTCCAGGGTCGTTAACTACAATTTTGGGGTGACCTACATTCCGAGCAATGCCCTGTCGTTTTTGGTTCAACCTTCATACACCATCAACAACCAGGAGCTTCAGTATGTGGGAACCAGTGATTTTGGCTCAGAGGAAAGATACATATTTGCCAGGATCGACCAGAAGACACTGGCTTTAACGCTGCGGTTGAACCTCTGCTTGACTCCGGACCTTTCCATCCAATTCTACGGACAGCCTTTTATCTCTGCAGGAAAGTATTCGGAGTTCAAGCGGATTACTGAGTCGAGGGCAGGGGAGTATAACGAACGCTTTCACATCTTCACGGCTGACGAGGTCAGTTATGATACCGGCAGCGAAGCATACAATATTGATGAAAACCGTGACGGAACGATCGATTACAGCATCGGAAACCCGAACTTCAACTTCCTGCAGTTTAGGTCGAATCTTGTCCTGAGATGGGAGTACAAGCCCGGTTCCTGTCTGTACCTTGTCTGGTCCCAGGGAAGAACCGGTGTTTTCTCCAGCGGGGATTTTTCCTTCAGGAACGACCTGCAGGATTTGTTCGGGATTTACCCGCATAATGTTTTCCTGATCAAGTTCTCTTACGGTTTCAATTTATAAATAGATCAAGGGGCTGTCCCTCGTTTTTTTCTCCCAAAAAAAGTTAAAAAGGGGCAGTCCCACTTTATTTGTCTTGCCGCCTAATTCGATTTTTTATATCGTTAATTCTTGCCTCAAGCATGTTGCAAGGAGAAGTGATTTAATTAGATCAAGGTTTTATCTTTCTGCATACTCTATACAGGTCCTTGAAGCGAATAGAGTCTTATTTATGAAAAAAGAAATCTCTTGTTTAATATTCAGAAAAAAGCTGGCTAAAAAATGAAGAAACAGATGACGGCTAGGGGAGTAGGCCCCAGGTTCACGATGATCTCCGGAATTTATGCAGCCATAATTTTTATCATCCATTTTGTCTGGCTACCTCATTTATCCCCGCCTCTGCCGCCCTTTATCTCGGTGCCTATTGGAATCCTTCTGGTGGCTACAGGATTGCCCATTTTTATCCTTCCTGGAATGGTGATCGATAGATATTTCAACCAGGGAAAGCTGGCCACAGAAGGAATTTATGCTTTTTTCAGACATCCTATCTATGGATCCTGGATAGTCTTCATCATGCCCGGGGTGGCGTTCATCTTAGATTCCTTGCTGGCATTGACCATCCCTTTATTCATGTATGGTGTATTCAGGATCTTGATCGGTGAAGAAGAAAAGTATCTTGAAGAGAAATTCGGAGATGAATATCTTGAATACAGAAGGAGAGTTGGGTCAATATTCCCCAAACTAAAGACTCTTTGGAAAAAGTGATGTCCTTCAATTGAAATCGCACCTCTTGGAATATCCTGTTCAGAAAAAATAATTCACTTATTTCGGGCAAGAGCATTTCTCTAGAAGAAATCCGTTTGATTCTTTGACTTCGAAATTGTTCTGTGCTAAAAAGCGTCTCATTGGGATGTCAAAAGCCGAAAGAGCGGAGAAAGAAAAGAAAGATACCACAGCCCAATCCAGATATTCAGCAAAGCCATCCTGTCCTATCAGCCGCAGGGAGTTTTGCAAAGCATTTCCCTGCGCTGTCATCGGAGGAGTGTCTTTCTCTTGTTTGATCGGGAAGATTTCTAAGAAACATGTCTTGATCCCGCTCTCTCAATTATCTCGATTTGAAAAGGAGGATGATATGGCCAAGAAAGTAACGGCTGTCATAGCCAGAGTGAAAAGCCTAAAGGGAACCTGTTCTCTCGGGCATAAGGTTGGCGATGAGGTGAAATTCACGGAATCAGGAGTGGAAGGGAAGATCTGCATCCATGCGCTTTACAGCATGCTTCCTGCTGTGTTTGCGATGATGTATGAGGCCCAGTTTCCCTGGCTGAAGGAGAATCCGGACAAAAAAACGCACGCCTGTCCGGATGCGTATAATCCTCTGATATTCGAGATCGAAAGAATAAGAGAATAAAGAAAAATAAAGAAAAATGGGGTCAGGGCTCGACATTAGACATTTAATGTCCCATGTCGAGCCCTGACCCTTATTATGAGGAACTGATTCAATGAGCTTTTTGACAAAAAAAAGGATATGGACCGGGATTATCATCATCCTGGCACTACTGTTCGGTTTTGTCGGTTATTTTGTTATCGCCAATTATTCCACATTTCAACTGGCTCCCATCGGAATCGGCTATAAAGCCAAAATTCTCTGCTCGGGCGTTTTTGTCTCCCAGCGTGATACACAAGCCGTATTGAGCGAAGACCTTTCCTACCCTCCCACCCTCGGAATGGTCAGCACCAAGATCAACTACGAGGACCGGTCGGTGACCACATCCGTGTATGGATTAATGAAAAGGCGGGCAATATATCGGGAAGGTTTAGGTTCCACTTTATTAACGAGTTCCGCAGAGGATGATATTCTTGCTCAGCCTGCTGCTCTTCCTCCATCTTTGCCTGAAAATCCAGAATCAGTCCCCTGGCCAACCGGAGATAAGATGGCGACCTATAATATTCCTTCGAATGTGGATATGGAGCTGCTCCAACGTGCTGTGGACAATGCATTTGCTGAGCCAAATCCCCAGCGGCTTCGCCGGACCAGGGCTGTGGTCATAGTCTATGACGGCCGCCTCCTTGCCGAGCGCTATTCCCCGGGAATCACCAAAGATACACCTTTGATCGGGTGGTCGATGACCAAAAGCGTGACAAACGCCCTGGTCGGGATTCTTGTCAGCCAGGGGAAGTTGTCCATCGATAAGCCTGTTCTGGCTCCAGAGTGGAGTGCACCGGACGATCCCCGCAGCGCTATAACTCTTGACCACCTCATGCGGATGAGCAGCGGGTTGAAGTTCGTTGAAGAATACGAGGATAACCCGGCCTCGGATGTCAATATCATGTTATTTCTCAAGCCGGATGCTGCTGCTTATGCAGCCAGCATGCCCGCCGAAGCGCGTCCAGATGAAAAGTGGTCCTATTCCAGCGGGACGACAAACATAATCTCCAGAATAATCAGACACACTCTCGGGAATCAGGCAGATTATGTCGCGTTTCCGCGCCAGGCTTTGTTCAACAGGATCGGCATGCGGAGCGCTGTCATGGAGATGGATGCGTCTGGCACCTATATCGGCTCCTCGTTCATGTATGCCACAACAAGGGATTGGGCGCGGTTTGGCCTTCTCTATCTTCAAGATGGAATCTGGGAAGGTGAGCGCATACTTCCCGAAGGTTGGGTAAAATATTCCACTACACCTACGCCCAAAGCGCCCAAAGGCCAGTACGGGGCCCATTTCTGGTTGAATAGAGGCGATCCTGAGAATCCCGGGAACAGACCGTTTCCTCGTTTGCCCCAGGATCTATTTTTAGCCTGGGGATACCAGGAACAGCAGACAGTCATCATACCTTCTCGCAGGCTTGTCTTGGTTCGTCTGGGGATGACGCACCAGGGATTGTGGGGCCTTGAATCATTTGTTGTTGATGTTTTTAAGGCTATCCGCTGATGAAGAGGATTATAGCCGCAATATATCGGAGACATTAAAAAAAGGAGACAATCTGTATGAAACATAAGAAAATCACTCGGCGGGAGTTTCTGGACAGGAGTCTTAAAGTTGTGGCCGGTGCTGCGGCCGGCTCCTTGATTCTGACAGGGCCAGGATGTATTCCGGTATGGGAGAGGCCAGTTGTCAGTGTTGTCAAGATCAAGAATGACAACATCGGAGCTGCGGTTGAAGAGGCGATCGACCTTCTGGGTGGAATCGGCGAAGTTACCAAAGGGAAAGAACGGATCATGCTCAAACCAAACCTTGTTGCTCCGGTTCCAGAAGCCACGACTAAACCTGATGTCATCAAAGCACTGGCCCAGATGATGAAAAAAGCCGGGAAAGACGTTCTCATCGGTGAAGGCTCAGCCGCATCTCCACCGTTCAATGTCCAGGGAGAAGAGGTCTTCCGGACAAAGAATAAGGAGCTTCTGGATAAAATGCAGCAGTTTGTCTTTTATAGCCTGGGATATTGGGAGCTGGCCAAAACACTGGATGTTCCTCTTATTAACCTGCATTCAGGGGATATGGTTGATGTTGAAGTGCCGAATGCTTTTGTTTTTGACAAGATCACCCTCCACCGTTCACTGACTGAGATCGACCTGCTCTGCTCAGTGCCGATGATGAAAACCCATACACTGGCCCAGGTCACGTTGGGGATGAAAAACCTGATCGGGTTGTATCCAGGGACTGTCTATTACTCGGTCAGAGGCTTGATGCATGACCAGGCATCGGAAGTGGAGCCTTCGGGGACAGCCGTAGCGGTTGTCGATATGGTCCGAGCGAACAAGCTCGGGCTGGTCGTAGTCGATGCTTCCACGGCCATGGAGGGAGACGGGCCTACAGAGGGGACTTTGGTGAAAATGGACCTGATCATCGCCGGGACGAATCCGCTGGCCACGGACATGGTCGCAGCCAACTGTATGGGCTTCAAACCTCGAGAGATTCCCACGTTCACCTGGGCCAATAAGGCGGGATTGGAGCCCAGACATCTTGATGATATTGAACTCAGGGGTGAAAGGCCCAGAGATGTCGGCAAGCGTTTTGTGAAGCCGAACATTTACGCCTGGAAAGACATCCGCGATGCTTGGGGAGCAAAAGAAATATAATAGAGGTCATGTAACCTTCATAGGCATTTTTATGAATAGTCCACGTGAATAATGACATTTCAATATCTCATGACTTTTTGAGGTTTTTTATCTGTTTTTTTGCTGTCCAGAGATATTCATGGCGATCGCGACGGGTCAATTCGTGACAATTTTCTGCAAAGTGTAGTCATAATAAAGGAGAGATATTGTGAAAAATGATGTGTTAGGTTTTGACTTCAGACAGAAAAGAATTTTTCCATTTTTTGCTTTCTTTGTTTCTATTCTTACTCTCTTCCTGACTTTATACTGCAGCACCGCTAGAACTGATCTGGAGGCGCGGATTCAAAGGATAGAGAATGGATTGATCCCTGAGCCTGGAATCGTGCTCCAGGGTAAGTTGCCTCAGAAGGCCGGGCTTTTAGACCGCATGAGTGCCTATAAAATTCCCGGGGTCAGCATCGCTGTCATCAATGATCACAGGATCGAATGGGCCAGGGGTTATGGAGTCAAAGAAGACGAAGGGAATGATCCTGTTACTGTTCGAACTCTATTCCAGGCTGCGTCCATCAGCAAGCCAGTGGCTGCCTTGGCCGCCCTTTGTTATGTTGAGAAGGGGCTTCTTGACCTGGATGATGACGTAAACGGGAAGCTGAGGTCATGGCATGTCCCGGACAACGAATTCACTCAATCCAAGAAGGTCACACTGCGGGGCATGATGAGCCATAACGCAGGTCTGACCGTTCATGGCTTCAGAGGGTATGCCCAGGGAGAGGAAATCCCGTCCCTCCGCCAGGTGCTTGACGGAGAAAAGCCGGCAAACTCAAAGGCGATTCGTGTGGATAAAGAGCCGGGCGCAGGTTTCCGCTATTCTGGAGGTGGATACACGGTCATGCAACAGCTTCTGATCGATCTTAAAGGGAAACCGTTCCCTGACATCATGAGGGAGACTGTGCTGGACAAGCTGAAGATGGCTGACAGCACCTACGAGCAGCCTCTGCCTGAATCGCTCGCTGCCCGGGCTGCAACGGCCCACCGGATGAACGGAAAAGCCATTAAGGGAAAATGGCACACCTACCCGGAGATGGCGGCTGCCGGGTTATGGACAACACCAACCGACCTCTGCCGGTTTGCCATCGAGGTCATGGAGTCCAGGAAAGACAGATCTCAAAGAGTCCTCAGTCAGAAAATGGTCCGGCAGATGTTGACCGAGCAGGCTGAGGGAATGGGACTCGGGCTTTTTCTCTGGGATGAAGGAGAGGATTTCCGCATCATGCACGGCGGAAGCAACGAGGGATTCAGGTGCGCGTTGGTTGCTTATCCAGAGAAAGGACAGGGTGCAGCCATCATGGTCAACAGTGATTATGGCGGCAGTCTTATGTCAGAGCTGCTCCGCAGCCTTTCGGCAGAATACGGCTGGAAGCATTTCAGGCCTGTTGAAAAGGATGCGGCTAAGATCAATCTGGACATATACGATGAGTATGCGGGAACATACCAGGTCACGCCCAGAAGGAAAATAGAGATCACAAGAGAAGGGGATCGCCTCTTTGCTGAGCCCGTCTTTGTCATCCCTTCCGGCGAATCAAGATGTGAGATATTCCCTGAATCCGAGACTGTGTTTTTCCTGACCGAAACCAGCCAGAAGATCACGTTTACCAGAGATGAAAAAGGGAAGGTCATTGGCTTGATCCTTGAGGATAGAGGCCGGAAAATGAAAGCAAGCAGGCTGGATTAGCGATGAAGTGAAGTTGGAGGAGAGGAAAGAAAAAAAGGCTACGGCTTTCTAGCTGGCTTATATAAGACCGGAGACGTTGAGGGATTCAAAGCTAAGATGGCTGCTTTTTTTATCTTCTTTGATGTATGATTAAACCGAAGATGATAAACAGCTGCCGAACCCGATTCTTCATCGTCCTTCTGTTTTTCCTGGCTTTCTTTCTTGTCTCGTGCGTCGGAAAGACGGACGAGGATCTGATCCTGGAGTTGATGGATAAAATCGGTGGCTACGCCGAAAAAAAGGATATCGAGAGCATCATGATGAACCTGGCTTATGACTACTCTGACTTTGAAGGACGGGATAAACGGAAAGCAAAGCAGATGGTCGAAGAATATTTCCGGCAGTACAGAGGAATAGTCATCCACGTGTTGAGCACCCGGATTGTTGAGATAGACACGCCTGAGGCCTCGGTGGAGACAGAAGTCGCCCTCTCTTCAGGGGCAGCCAGGGTTTTCCGCAGGCTGGTCCGGTTCTCGACCGAGAATTACCGCTTGAAGATCAACTTGATCAAACGGAATGAGCAGTGGCAGGTTCAGTTTGCGGAGTGGAGATATGTCACTTTCGATGAGCTTTTTCCAGAATCTCTGACCATTTTCAACAAGATTTTTAAGATTGACTCGCATTAAAAATTTTTTATCGTGATGAACTTTTTGACTCTAATTACGTAACAGGATTGAACGTGAACAAAAAGGAGGAATACATCATGAAAAGAGTATTGTCACTCACCATAGCAGGCCTATTTCTCACGGCTTTGCTATCCGCTCCCGGTTCCGCTCAGACAGCCGAGCAGGTATTGAAAAAGATGGTCGAAGCCCAGGGCGGACAAAAGCTTTTTGAAAGCATCAAGGATATTACCCTGACCGGCTCTGTCGAGATACCCATGCAGGGACTGAGCGGCACACTCACCATGTATAAAAAAGAACCGGATAAAAGGCGTCTTGATTTTGAGGTGATGGGCATGGTTATCACTCAGGCCTATGACGGACAGATTGGCTGGTACACCAATCCCCAGACAGGGAGTATCGAGGAGATGGGCGAAGAGCTGTTAGCAGAAACAAAGAGACAGGCCCTGCCGATTGTTGCCATCATCTATCCTGGAAAATACGGCATGACCTACGCCTACCAGGGCAAGGAAACCATCGAAGGCCAGGATTATTTCTTGCTGGAAGAGACCTATCCTGATGGATTCAAAGCTACACTTTACATCGACGCAGGAACATATCTCATCTACAAACAGAAAGTTAAGGTCATGCAGATGGGGGCCGAAGTCGAAGTCGAACAGTTTTCATCTGATTACAAAAAGTTCAACGGGATGATGATCGCCCAATCCATCGTATCCTATGCGGGTGGAGAGGAGGCACAGAGGATCTCCATTAATGAGGTGAAGTTCAACACCGGCCTGGATGATGCTCTGTTTAAGAAGGATTAAAATCACAGTCGGTTTTATTTAGGATTTTCTGGATTGAATACTGAGCACAGTTTGCCCGGCTATTCTGTCGCGGACATCAAGATCAGTAGCGCTATCTTAAAGAGAGATGCTTGAATAGATTTTGATTCTTTGACTTTCTTATAAGAGTTATTGGCACCATTTTTTAAAAGCGCTATTTTCCTGGGTCAATAATTGCCAACACTTTTATAGTGTCAGGGCGCACTTAGCGCAGCAACCTCATAATGTAAAAAATATACTGCTTTTTTTTCATCCGTTTTATTTTTTCGTGAAGGAGGGAGAAAAAATTGGTATAGTAGTCACAAGGAGGCGATCTTGATGAAGAGGATCCTTGCCTTTTCTGTTCTGATGGTTTTTCTGATGACCCTCCCGGTGTCTCCAGGATTCGCTCAGTCCATCAACAGGATTTTGAAGAGAATGAGCGATGCTCAAGGAGGAAGGAAAACCATCGAGAGCATCAAGGATATGACAATGATCGGCGGTGTCGAGATGCCTCAGCAGGGAATAAGCGGCACAGTCACCATATATAAAAAAGAGCCGGACAAAAGCCGCATAGACCTCGATGCCATGGGGATGGTTATCATCCAGGTGTATGACGGCCAGACAGCCCTTTGGACCAATCCCCAGGCTGGTGACATCGAGGAGATGGATGAACAGCAAGCCGCGAGCATGATAAGACAATCCTTGCCCATGACTGCCATCATAGATCCGGAAAAACACGGTATCACTTTCACTTACAAGGGGAAAGAAACAGTCGATGGGAAAGAATGCTTTATGCTGGAGCAGGTCTATAGGGATGGATACAGAATGATACGGTATGTGGATTCGGATACTTATCTCTCCGTCAAATCAAGATCGACCATAACGGGCCCGGGTGGCTCCGAGATTCAGGTTGAACAGGTCATGTCTGACTTTAGAAAAGTCGACGGGATGACAATGGCTTATTCTGTAACAACAATTTACAATGGTTCGGTTTTCAATGAGATTAGATTTAAGGAAGTAAAATTCAACACGGGCCTGGAAGACTCTCTGTTCCAGCTAAAAAAATAAACTTTCTTCCATTATTTTTGACAATAGAATTTTCTTGTGTTATTAGCTATTTCTTATGGGATCTCAGTTTGTAGTTTTTAGTCTTTAGGAAGGTGAGGGAGCAGGTAAAAAATGGAAGAATAGCCCGAGATAAAAGGCGGCGTAGCTCCAACCATGGATAAGTTTTCAAGGAAAGAAATTGAAAAAAAGATCAAAGAATGTCAGCAGCTCATAATTTCGAATAAAGTCATTACCTGTCTGAAGGAGCTGTTTGAGGGCACAAACGACGCTATGGTTGCTTATGAACTGGGACGGGAGTATGAAAAAGCTGGAAACAATGTGAAAGCCTTCCAGTGCTACAGCATGGCTGAAGACCTGTTTGAAGATCCCAATTTTAAAAATATGGCCCAGGCAGCGCTGAACCATCTTGTCATTGAAGAGATCATCACCAAAAAAAAAAGGAAAATCAAGTAGACCTATTTATGTATCTGTCGCTATTATCCTAAAATTATCTTGATTTAAGTATGGAATAAGGAGATGAAATTTAGCCTGATGTTTAAATCGAGGATGAGAATGAAAAGGTTCCGATTACTGCCATCGTATGTTGTCTTTTTTTTGATACTGTTCGTGGGAGTTGGCGCGGCTCAAAGCAGCCGCGATGCTTTGGTTCAGCCTGAAAAACTGATGGATGCCATCGGGGTGATGCCTGGAATGGTTATCGGCGAAGGCGGAGCCGGAGAGGGATATTTCACGTTCAAGCTGGCGCGCCGGGTCGGTCCAACCGGCAGGATATATGCCAATGATATTGTGGAAAGAGTCCTCAAGGTCATCGAAAGACGCAGCGAGAGAGAAGGATTCACCAACATCACGACCATACTGGGAGAGGTAGATGATCCTCTCTTTCCCAAGGGTGAGCTGGATATGATTTTCATGATTGCCGCCTTCCATGACTTCGAGAAGCCGGTAGAGTGGCTCAAGAATGTCCAGCCGTGCTTAAAGCCGGGTGGAACGTTGGTCATTGTCGAGAGAGATCCGGACAAGATGAGCAGCGGCCGGAGCCATTTTTTGACCAAAAAAGAGATTTTAGACCTCGCGAAAAGATCAGGTTTTACGCTCGACCGCATAGAGACATTTTTATCCATGCATAATATCTACATATTTAAATTGGATGGATTATAGATTGAAGCTGGCCTTTGATTCCTTAAATCAAGTAAAAAAAAAATACTTTTAAAAAAATGAAAAAGTATAAGATAAGAAATGAAGAGG
>JAOUKO010000056.1 GCA_029882525.1 Candidatus Aminicenantota bacterium
AATTTTTTCTGGATCGGCAATGCAGGGGAGAACGTGCATGATTTTTATTTTATTCATAAACATGATGGCCTCAAAAAAAGTACCCAAAAATCATTCCCGTTATGGTTGCCATGATGACCACAAGCAAGATATAAGCTAAAGTTTTTTTCGTGCCGATGACGCTTCGAATCACCAGCATGTTGGGGAGCGATAATGCCGGTCCGGACAGCAGCAAGGCTAAGGCTGGCCCTTGTCCCATTCCAGAGCCCAACAGGCCTTGAAGGATGGGGACTTCGGTCAGAGTGGCAAAGTACATCAGAGCTCCAGCCACCGATGCGAAGAGATTGGCGCCCAGGCTGTTGCCTCCAACCAACCTGGCGACCCACTGGCTGGGAATCACGCCTTCATGGCCGGGTCTGCCGAGCAACAACCCAGCGACAAGCACCCCCGCGAAAAGAAGAGGTAGAATCTGCTTGGCAAAAACCCAGGTGGAAAACGTCCATTCCTTAAGCTCCGGTTTCTTAAACCAGGTAAGAATCATCCAGGCTAAAATGGCCAGGAAAGTGAGACCAATGAACCACTTTATCTGATAGATGAAGTACCATACTTTCATTTCCGGGTCGGATTTTCCCCAATTGATGAAAACGAGAATGCCAATCATGACCGCAAAATAGAGGGCAGTCTTCCCGAGCGGCCTCTCTTCCTTTTTCTCATCCCCTTCTTCTAAATCATCGCCTTTTCTATTCTTTTCTTCTTTCCCGAAGACAAGATGCATGATAAGACCGATAACCACGGCAAACACCACCGCTCCCACAGCCCTTGCCAGGCCCAGCTTGTAGCCCAGAACCTTGGCGGTCAAGATGATCGCCAGGATGTTGATCGCAGGACCGGAATAGAGGAAAGCTGTGGCCGGTCCGATTCCTGCGCCGCGGGTGTAGATTCCGGAAAAGAGGGGAAGAACCGTGCAGGAGCAGACGGCCAGGATCGTCCCGGAAACAGAAGCCACTCCGTAAGAAAGTACTTTTTTGGCCTGAGCGCCGAGATATTTGATGACTGCGGCCTTGCTGATAAAGACAGAGATGGCTCCAGCGATGAAAAAGGCGGGAACGAGACAGAGGAGGACATGGTCTCGGGCATATTCTTTGAGAAGGGCAAAGCCCTCGATAAGGCCGTTCTGAAATCGGACATTCTCCACAGGGAGCCAGAAGGCTGCCAGAAAAACGGCTATCAGGATCAGCAGTATCTTCCAGTCTTTCATCTTTGTCAGACTTCCCTTAATCCGACGGCTTGACGGATAACCCGCACAATTCCATTCTATCGGCAGCAATTGTTTTTTCTTTATCGGCTAGAACCTCCGGGTTGTCCTCGAGGGACCGTCTGAGGAATTCCAGCATCTCTGTGGCTTCCTGAGTTCGAGCCTTTTTGGGAAGGAAATAATTGACCCACTTCCCTTCTTTTCGGTCTTCAATGAGCTCGGCATCATGAAGAAGGCTGAGATGTTTGGAAACGGTCGAGGGAGCCAGGTTCAAGACGGCGGTTATCTCGCAGACACACATCGCCTTGACTTCCAGCATCTTCATGATGCGCAACCTGTTCTTATCGCTCAAGGCTTTAAAGATCTTTAAATGCTGCCTCATTGTTCACTCCCTTATTATTATATTTCGCCAATTAACGAAATATTATAGCGCAAAAATCATCCCTTATCAACAGAAAATTCATTTACGCGAGCATCCTTTATCGGTGACAAAGCTTTGCCATGGATAGCAAAGGTTTTGGGAAATAGCTGAAGCGACCATATCAGGTTTAGCCTTCGGAATTCGCTCTTCGAGGGAACCCGGCGGAGTCGGGCGGCGAGTATGTATTGAGCTTGTCTGGAATGAAGGGAATGGAGAGAAAGAAACACTTCGTTCTGGGAATGAGCAGAGGCAGCCGTGCAAGTTACGCAGCCGCCGAGAAGAGCGAATGATGAATGGCGTTAAAAATCTGATCGGGAGCTAAGCTATTTCCCAAAACCTCGGTCCACTAGGCCTTCTTGAACTCTCTATTCCATCTTGAACAGATAGGCTTTATCGAACTCGGGGAAGATGAGCTTGTTCCCTATCTTCTGCAGCGCTTCCAGAGACCCCTTGTAGATGTAGGTCTTGATCGGGAAGGCTCCTTCCCCGCCAGGGGGAAGCTCGAATGACCAGGAGTGACATTCCAGCTCTCCGAAAGCGAGCGTGCCCTTCTCCAGATGGCTGTAGAGCTGGATGGCATCTCCGTTGGTCTCCTGTTTCTCTTTCGGCCTGTCCGCATACCGGCCCTCAGGCCGAACAGGAAAAATCATGAAAACCATGTAATGATCCCCGCTTTTTGCCTTGGAGAGATAGCAGATCGCTCCCTTGGCAGAATCGGGACGAATCCCGACCTTATAGCGCTGGCTGCCGTGGATGTAGTAGGAGAAAGAACCGGGATTGGCCTTCACGAATTCTTCAGGAATGGGCTCAAAATAATTGGTCCTCCAGGCCTCTTTCTGAACATCATGCACGGGCACGACCATCGTCCCCCTGGGTGGGATCTGAACCAGGCACCAGAGGTCCAGTATCCGGTCAACCGTCTTTCCGGAATTGTTCCTGAGCTTGTGGACGAAATCAAGCCCCAGGTAATCGTATTTCAGCCCTTTAAATCCAGGATCATCAAGAAGCGGATCTTCCTCGAGTCTCACCTCCCTGGTCAGGGTCAAATCATACTTCTCCTGGCCGTCGTTGGAGGTTGTCTGGAAGGTATTGGCCAGAGACAGGAATTCATTCTCCTCGTAAGATGTGACCTTGTAGTCTCCCGGGTCCAGCATCGAAAAATCCCTGTTTCCTTTCCAGTCAGGCCTGAAGATGAAGCCTTTGGCCCCACCCTCGGGTGCCACCCAGGAACGCTGTCCGCCCAGGCCTGCGAAGACATCAGGATGGGTCCAGAACAGGTTCTCCCCGCCCACCGAGACTGCAAGGATCCTAGATCCGAATTTGGGAACGACGAGGAATCGACTGCCCTGTTCATTGGTGAAGACGTAATGTTCGACCTGACGGCCCTTCAGAGCCGATATCATGGAATCCATAGCTCTCTCCTCTGAGGCATTTCCTGTTTTCAGCAGCAGGAATGTCCCGGCCCCGATTAAAACCGCGAGAAAAAATGACAATGTCCCTCTCATTTTCTTTCCTCTATTTCACTTGCGGATTGAATATCTTGACCGACTCATCATTGAGCAGGATGATGATGGAGTATACGCCCAGTGCTGTTCCAAGGGGAAACCAGACCAGATTAAAGAAAGAAACGACTAAAGCCAGGATCCGGCCCCATTCTTTCCTCTTTATCAGGCCTATGCCTGCGATGATCTCGGGAATGGAAAAGAAGGCGATTATCCCGCTTCCCCAGGTCCCGACAACTCTTAAGATCTGAGAAGCCTGCCAGTCAACGTCGGGAATAAAAGAAATGCCGTAGAAAAACCAGAAGATAAGGAAGGCAAAAAGAATTCCCAAAGCTCCCGAGACGATCCACAAGACGGAAATGACATCAATATGCTTGTTCATTCTTTCCTCCCCCGGCCTTATTCATAGACAACCGCTGTGCCGCTGGCGCTGACCATCAACATCCCGCCAGCCTGGCCGACGCTGATGGTCTCGTAATCCAGGTCCACGCCGATGACTGCATTGCCACCCAGGGCCTCTGCCTGCTCTTTCATCTCTGCAATGGCAATCTCTTTTGCCAGGCGGAGCTCCTTCTCGTAGGCGGCTGACCTGCCGCCGACAATGTCCCTGATGCCCGCAAAGAAATCCTTGAAGATATTCGCGCCCAGGATGGCTTCACCGGAAACCAGCCCAAAGTATTGGACGATCTTCTTTCCCTCTATGCTTGGAGTTGTGACGATTAACATGGCTCCTCCTTTTTGAATAATTGGATAAAGCAGCTATTCAAACTATTCATACGATATAGACGCCCTTTCGTTCTTGCGATTCCGTCATAGAGTATACGATTTTTTTATAAAGGGAATCAATCCTATAATCCTTTCCTCGCAAGCGAACCTGGATATTTAAGAAATCCCGGGATGAGGAATGGAATACAGGTCAAAATCTCAAGAATAACTCACTTAAATCAGCCGGATTTTTTAAAGAAAAACTAACCTGAGGACGAAATAAATCGCGACCGTGAACAGGCCCGCGGCAGGGAGGGAGATAATCCAGGCCAAAAAGATTTTCTTGATCACATCCAGGTTGATGGCAGAAATCCCCCGGGCAAGTCCGACTCCGATGATGTTTCCTACCGCCACATGAGTGGTTGAGACGGGCATGCCGAGGCGCGAGCAGAGGAGAACAGTTGCAGCAGTCCCAAATCCTGCTGAAAAACCGCGGGTCGGAGTTATGGAAGTGATCTTTTTCCCAACAGTCTCCATAACACGATAGCCCCAGGTATAAACTCCAAAAGCAAGACCTGCGCCTCCGAGAACAAGCAGCTCGATAGGCACAGAGACGGTATTTTCGACTCTTTGAGTTTGGATAATAGCCCAGATAGCTGCAACAGGGCCGATCGCATTGGCCACGTCATTCGCCCCCTGAGAAAACGCCTGAAAACCAGCCGAGAGAACTTGAAGAGGATTGGCCATCTTTTCAACCTGATAATATGGGTCCTCCTCTCTTTCTTTGTATTTGCGAAGGAGAACAGACCCGATAAAAAAGCACAACAAGCCAATACACAAGGAAATGATGAGCGCTTCTAAAAATGGAAGGTCAAGATGGAGGTTTTTAAGTCCTTTGTAGATCACAGATAAAGCGAGGATAAACCCTACCATCCCCGCAAAAAAAGGGCCTATTTTTCTTGTCTGCTCTATCGGCTCCGGTGAGCTCAGGATGAATTTTTTGATGACCGAGAAAAGAACAAAAGCAATAATGCCTCCAAAAATAGGAGAGATGAACCAGCTTAAAACCACATAGAACACCACTTTCCACTGGATACCTGCAAATCCAACACTTATCAAACCAAAACCCAATACACCCCCGATAATAGAATGAGTCGTGGAAACCGGGAGTTTGAAATAAGTGGCTAAATTCACCCAGAGCGATGATCCCAAAACAGCAGCCAGCATTCCCAAAAGAAAAAGATTCGGCCTGTCGCCAAACTGCATAGGATCGACAAGCCCCTTCCGGATGGTGTTGGCCACATGTGTCCCTACCAGAACAGCCCCAATAAAATTACAAATGGCTGCCACAACGACTGCCTTTTTTATAGTCAAAGCCCCGGAGGCCACAGAAGTGGCCATTGAGTTAGCCACGTCATTGGCCCCGATATTGACCGCACTGTAAAATGCTGCTAATAAAGAAATAACAAGAATTAGAATAAAAAGATGAATATCCATACGAATTCGCTATTCTCGGCTCATAACCCTAATTTTCGCCATACTCCATAAATAAATCCAAGAAAAAGAATAAGTAATGAAGCCGTTAGCTGATGGTCCTCAGCTGTCGTGGAGCATCATTCTCATCCGGTCACCGGCGTTCTCGGCATGGTTGGCAAGTGTTCCGAGTTCATTAAAGATATGCATCCACATCATCACAGAAACTGGATTCATCTTCTTTTCGATAGCGAACATCTTTTTTGCCACGATCATCTGAGCTTTGTCCGCTTCCCACTCTTTCAACTTCAGCTCCTCGATCAGGTCCATGACCTTGTGGGCCTCAACTCCTGAGAATGATGTCTCGGCCAGGACTTTTATATCACTGGAAACAACCATCGCCACTTCATACGTCTCGATTACTCTTTCAACAAAGTCTTTCAATTCCTCTTTGAATTCTTCCGGCACTTTAGTCTTTCTGAGTGTTAACAAAACAGCCAGATCTTCAGCAGAATCAGCGATTTTGTCCTGTTCCTTCAGGAAACTCAGCAGATCTCCTCTAGCAACCGGCAAAAATACACTCTTGGGCAAGTTGTTCCGAATGTCCTTCTTCACCATATCCGCATCATGTTCTGCCTTGAATATTTTAGAGGCAACTTCTTTGACCTGCCTGTCTTCTCCTTTGAGGAAGGCATCCATGAGAGGCCGGACCAAATCCACACACTCCTTCACTTTCAACATGTGTCGGTAAAGGGGTTCAAACGGAGACTTTCCAAACAGTTTGCTGATGATGCTCATCTTTTCACCTCATTCCTAAAAAGGGAGGGAAATCAAATTAGGTCTAATTTTAATCATCCCTTAGGCAGAAATCAACGAATTCTTGGAAATTCCTGAAATAATTAATAGGGATGGATGAACTTCTTATTTCTTCTTGTCTTTTCTG
Organism: Candidatus Aminicenantota bacterium; assembly: GCA_029882525.1. Classification (GTDB taxonomy): domain Bacteria; phylum Acidobacteriota; class Aminicenantia; order Aminicenantales; family Aminicenantaceae; genus SOIA01. Next base: position 6,279 of record JAOUKO010000056.1, read on the forward strand.
TCACGAAGAGGACTCGTTCTTCTCTTTTTCTTTCTCAAGATCTCTTCAATCTTGAATTCCATATCCTTGTGATGGGTTCCCTTCCAGAAGATGCGCCCGCAACCGGGGCAGAGGGCAAATGAATCGGCCTGCTCATAGACAAAAGGTGTGACCAGATTCCTGGCCCGGCTCTTGGGCAAGTCTTTGAGAACGGCATTGCATTCGATGCAGCGGGAATAGGGCTCGACATGCTTCCAGAGGTCAAACGCGTTCAGGACCTGCTCAACCTGGACGTTCCAGTCCTCGCTCTCAATGAAAAGCGTGTCGATCCTTTTTGCCTTCTCGATCAAACCCGTATCCCTGGTCAAAAGAGTCCTCTTCTCTTTTTGAGCCAGATCAAGAAGTTCGGAATCTTCGATTTTACTGTAAAAGGTGGCATCGAAACCGAGGATCTTCAGCCATTTGGCCAGCTTCCCCAGCATGCAGTCCACAATGAATTTCATCGGAATGACTATTCAGGATGATAGAAGATTATACCAAACGAATCAACCAGTAAAAGGTGAAAAACACTTTCCTTTAAATGGGGAGTTTAAATTATCATTTCAAGCGAACAGGTGGAATTTCAACCCAATGTCATTGCGAGGAACGTAGTGACGTGGTAATCTCTTAAAAAAAATTTAATACTAAGTACAACTAATAAAGAAATTGGAGACAGCACTAAACCATAACGACGAAAAGAGCATAAGGAATGATAGGTTACAATCCGAGGAACTGGACGCTCAGTCCGGAAACAAAGATCATGGCTCCGGCCAGGGCATGGACGTATCTTTCCAGCTTTCCCAATCGAAGGAAGCTCACTCCCCAGGACGAAACAGCGATGATGGTCAGCATGGTGGCTATTGTCGTCAGGCCGAAGACCGAAGCCACCAAGACCACGCCGGGAATGTTGTGCTTGGCTGCGGGGAACATCACCAGCGGGATGAGCGGTTCGCAGGGGCCGAAGACAAAAACGGTGAACAGTATCCAGGGAGTTAAGCTGGCTTCTTTCTTTTTAGTGTGGATGTGGGCGTGCTCAGCCTCGTGGGTGTGGGAATGCTCATGCTCCATCCCTTCAGCATGGAGATGAAGGTGCTTGTGCGGTTTATTCTTTATCGCTCTGTGCATTCCCCAGATAAAGTAAGCAAACCCGAAGCCGATGAGAAGCCAGGCGGCGACGCCGCCTCGAACAGACTCCGCTCCCTCCAGACGGGTCACGGCGACCCCCAGGGCGATACCGACAAAGCCCAGCACGACTGAGCTCAGCACATGCCCCAGACCGCAGAAAAATGAGATGAGAAGTGTTTTGGAAAGGGACCATTTCCGGGCCCGCCCGATGACGATAAAGGGCAGGTAATGGTCAGGCCCGAGCACGGTGTGGACAAGGCCGAGGGTTGCGGCCGTCCCGGCAATGATGAGAATTTCGCTGCTCATGTTTGTCTCTCTTTAAAAAAAATGGTGGACGGTAGGGGACTTGAACCCCCGACCTCAGCGTTGCGAACGCCGCGCTCTCCCAACTGAGCTAACCGCCCACAGGAAAACAGAGGATTTAAAAATTTACCACTTTTCGCGAGTTTTTTCCACTAACGATAAACAAGGTTCGTTAAGGAAGCTTTTTTTGAATAGCTTCCCAAATTTCTGTGAGACCTAGCTTCTCGGCCCATGACGAAATATATGTGCAATCAATCATATCAGCAGAAATCTTGAGCATGCTAGCAATATCACGGAGGTGTTTTTCTGAACCGCCTTTTTTAAAATATTCTAGCTTTTTTATGATAACATCTTCAGGTGCGGCAAAATTCGCCGATTCCTCTTCAGATACATTCAGTCTTTTAATCCGCTTAAACCGACTCTGGTCAAAATCATCCTTTTTACTGATGATAACATCCACCTTGAGACCAGAAGAGGGATGAATGATATTGAATTGATACCGACTCCTAATGGCATTTCTTACAGTATCATCATCCATATAAAACTCATCTTCTGGGAAAAAAGACCTCAGCTCACTTGCTTGGCCCAGATTGAGGTCTGCGACTATATCAATATCATTGGTAAATCTGGGTTCACCGTAGGCGATGGAAGCGATAGCTCCTGTGATTAAATAAGGAATCTTCAGTTTCTCAAAGCATCTGACAATCCACAGCAACAGCTCATGCTGCTCCATGAGAAATCCTTCTTATAACCTCAGAGCTTATTCTCTTTTCATCCCAATCAGGATGCAGGGATCGCAAGTAATTAAAAAGCTGTTTCCGTGCAGAGCTCCACAGCCCAAAGGCAATCTTGAGGCGCTCAAGAGGCGACTTCTGTTTTAATATCTCACACATAACATCGTCAATGACCTCAAGTTGGCCGAATTCTGTCCTGCGACATTCTTTTATCAATGAATCGTTAAACTCATCAGTCTTTATCGCCAAATAGTCCTCCGCGCTTTGTTTTATCGGTTATTCCCCTTATATTCCAGAAAAAATGTGAAGTCAAGAATACAAGCTTTGAAAGCTCTGAATGAATAATAGAAAAAAAGAACATACTTATTTCCGTATGTCCCATGTGTGAAAAAAATACTAAATTCCGCTAAAAATATGATACCGGGACTAAAGGAAGGATCAGAGGTAACTCGCTGTTAATATTAATATTTCTCTTAAAATCAAGGCATTATGCATCCGGCATGTCAGCGTCCTGCGAACGCCGCGCTCTCCCAACTGAGCTAACCGCCCAAAGGTGAATTAATTTGAGCGATTCCGAATCGCTAATCTGTTACACTTAGAAGATTTTTTCAACTTCAGCCTGGCAAAATCGACTTTAGTTTTGAAAGCAAAATGTTATATTATTTTTACGGGAAGAATGGATGCATCTGTTGGCATTGAAGAAATCAAGGAATGAACCTCTATTTCATTTTTTTGAAAAAAGGAGGTGATGCCGAAAATAAAATAAAAACCATAATTTTGTTAATTTAAAAAATTTAAATTGAATGGGGGGATTAAAATGAAAAAAACGACTAAAGCTTTTTTAATAGGTGCTTTGGCGTTAGTTCTCCTGCTTCCGGGTACATCATTGGCTAAAGGAATAAAAGCAGGATTTAAAATTGGAATGAATAATGCCAACCTTTTTGGCGAACAAGCAAAACAACTGGAGCAAGATATAGGTTATGAATTAAAGTCAAAATGGGGGTTTTGTGCCGGTGGGTTTATCCAATTTAACCTAGGCAAAGTACTTGCTATTCAGCCAGAATTTCAATACACCATGAAAGGTGCGAGAATGAAGGAGGAGGTTCTTGGAGAAACATTTAAGTTAGCAGTTGATCTAAGTTTTCTGGAAGTGCCGGTTCTCGTAAAATTTATGATACCAACTCCAGGCAGCGTTAAACCCAGCCTGTTCGTTGGCCCATCGATAGCGATCAAGCTGAGCGCTAAAACGAAGATAGAATATGCAGGACAAACAGACGAGGAAGATGTTTCTGATGATATGGAGGACACTGAATTTGGATTGATTATCGGTGGCGGTCTTGATTTTGGAAAGCTAATGTTTGACGTACGGTATAGCTTGGGATTATCGACTCTTTCCAAATATGAAGGTGAGGAAATAAAGAATGGAGTTATTTCATTAAAGGTTGGTTTTTCTTTCTAAACATTAAGTTCAGGCTCTGTCAAGGAAGCAAGCTTTTGTTATTCCAAATTTGACCTGTCACTCTTTTCAAAATTCGAACTGAGACCTTTTTATTTATTGTCTCGATTAAATTTCATATGGGACAGCCAATAGATCCTTCTCCATTTTCCCGCTTTTCCCCAATTGAGATCCTGACGAGGGCTTATCACAGTATCATCTCTGCCCAGCCCTTTGAAGGGGCATGGTGTTCCTCCTTGATGACCGGAGTATGCAAGATCACGGCCCCGGCCTTACGCACCTTGCCTCTGTAAACGTTAGAATAAAGGCCATAGTAACGGACCATGACATACGAGAGGCACACAAAATGCCGTGCGGAGAATGAAATGATGGGAACGGATATCACAGGGGAAAAGATCATAAAGGAGGCTGCCTTTTTTTCAATTCATACATCTTAGGGGAAGAATATTCCAGGATAACTCTTTTTTCATTCTCTGGATCTGGTTTTTCACCGAGATAGAATTTCACGGTCAACGTTCGTCTGTCGAGGTCGTATTGCGCGTACCATAGGGTACGACCTGGGGCAAATTCGGGGTTACCCGGTGCATTCGGTGGCGCAGCCACACGGGCATTGATGGCAGCGATTTCCTCAAGAGTGAACTTTTTCTTAGCCTTAATGGACTCGTCCAGCATTTTGTACCTTTTCATACTCGAGCCGAGATCGGTCTTCGGAATTTCGTCCATTTTTTGGTGATGGAATACCAGATGGTTCGTGACACACTGAGGGCCATCCCCATTGATGATATAACTCCGGTTGCGGTTGGGAGAAAACTCGAATATAAAGGATTTTCCGCTCCTGTCTCCGACGATGTAGTGACAGGGAATGAAAGAATAATAATGCTTCAGGGAAAGCATCGCTTCCCTGGCCTCTGTCACATTTTTGCAGTTGTCCAGAAGATAACGCATGGACATCAGTTCGTGCAGTCCGACCTCGTTACCCGGTTCTCGTCCGAATTTCTGCATCGATTCCTCCTCGGCGAGGATGGCCACAACCAGGCCTTCAGAATTGATGCCGTCCAGCACTCCCCCGAGATACTCAAAGGCACACAGTGATAAGGAAGAATAGCCCTTTTCGGGATGGATCTCGAACAGGATGGGCCGGGCCATCATGGCCAATCGGCCCTTTTGTGGCCGCCTTCCGGTGATATCCCCGGTGTTAAAGTCATAGTTCCGGCTCAGGATGCTGTGACCGTTTTCTGTGTGCCCTGCCGGGTAGAAAGTGACGGAGCATCCCGGCGCTGCCATTTGAGCCTGGAAAAGTCCTGAAAAATCATAAGAATCATCTGCGATGTTCAATCCAAAGGCATCAGCAACTCCCTTCATGCGTTCGTAAAGAATCGGATAATTTCTGGCCATGTACTCCCTTTTGGCCCTGTTCAAGATGTGATCGTCTGAGGGTGTAATTCGGGTGCCATCCTGTTTGGCCATTTCCCCGATTTTTTTGCCGATGTCGAAGTTCGACCCCTTAAGGACAACATGCTGCACTTCCACAAATTTGTCGGGGCCACCGGCGATGACCGTTTCTTTGTATTTCTGTGTTCCAGTGGATTGGGCCGCAAAAGAGATGACCAGTAAAAGCCCTACAAAAATAATGAAACCTGATTGTTTTTTCATGGGATTTGGCATAATCTATCCTCTCTCTCGGATTAAGATCTCATTAAAGCATACGAAATAATGGCGAAATTTGTTCCTCAAAATCATCTGTTTTACAGAAGATAAAAGAATAGGCTTCATCCCACAGGTCGACAGAAGGAAACATCGTATGCGGGCAAATCCGCCCACACTATTGCTTCTCTAATGACCACCTGAGTTTTTTTAACTTTTTCGGCGAAATACAATCGGACATCAAACTGGTGTCATGTCCGGTTCTTCCAGATCGTCTCTATCATAGATTATTCAATTATTTTACCGGCATTTTTTTAATCCCTTCCGGTTCTTATCCATTTCGCCCAATCGTCTCGATGGTTTTTGGATGCTTCTTTGGCAGCCTTTTCCCAGTCATAGGGTATTTTAATATGTTCGATCTTCCAGCCTGTATCACTGCCCGATAAAATCGAATACGAAGCATGCGGGCTTCCTGACTCCATTCTATGGAAAATCGGGAGATCGTCGCTATAGGCTGGCAACCCAACACTGCCAGGATTTACGATTAGTTTCCCATTGGGCAATTGAACAGTCCCTTGAATATGGGAATGCCCACAAACAATAATAGGCTGTTGAATATTTTCCAAAAGATGATTCAATTCAGGGTTCGTTTTTAATCGGGGAGTTCCCTGAGAGATATCTTCCAACAGATAGCTTTCATCGTTTAAGGGGGTTCCATGACAAAGGAATATCTCACCGGCTGCCACGCTGGTTTTGGGAAGAGCTTCTAACCAACGAATTCGATCATCAGACAATTGCTTTAAGACATGATCAAGAGTTGGATTTTCTGATGGTGTTTCAATATTCTCATAGATAAACCTGTCTTGGTTCCCCTGGATCGTGAGCATCGAGAAATCTTTCAATAGTCCTGCTGTTCCTTGGGGTTCTAACGGCCCGTAAAAAATATCTCCCAGATTTATTAAGTTCTCGATTCCTCTGCCGGTAATATCTTTTATCACACTTTCCAATGCCCAAACATTCCCGTGTATATCAGCTAAAAGCGCAAACTTTTGAATCATAGAAACCTCCTTAAATGTCTCACTTAAATGTCTCATCTGAGGCACTGCTCGTTCAGCACCAACGAGATAGTACCGGACAGATGCTTTTGACATGCCTCCGTTTATGGTCCTTTTTTTAGGTAAAATTAAAATTTTGCTAAATAATCTTCTAACAGGTCAATTGACCACAGAATCTTAACAATAAGCTATTCGCGAAATAATGCTTTTGCCTTTTCCAGTCCAGCAAAATCGGTCTGATAGATAATATGAGGGGTAACAGTGATGTATCCTCTGATGATGTAGGCAAAGTCCGATTCTGGTTCCACCTTCCTGACATTCGGTTCGCGGTCGATCCAGAAGTATGGCTTGCCGTCGATATCTTTATTAACCACATATTTCATTTTCCACCATCTGCGGATCATCTTGGTAACGACTATCTTTCTGCTCGAGTCAATAATCTTCCCTCCCGGAATATTCACATTCCAGAGAAGCGGCTTATCGCCCAGACTGAGGGCTTTTTGAGCGAGCTCCCGCACGACCACGGCAGCTCCCTCATAGTCAGCACCCTCCCCTGACACAAGCTGAGAGGCAGCAATGGCAATAGCACCGGCGAGTGCTCCCTCCCGGGCTGCGCCGACGGTCCCGGATTCATAGCCTGGACCCAGATTCAGACCCCTGTTAATACCTGAAATCACGAGATCTGGGACAGCTCCTTCAAGAGGCCCTGCAATTGCCCAGCGGACACAGGCGACAGGAGTGTTGTCCACCCAGTAAGACTTTACTCCTGGGACGAGCTCTTTTTCGCCAAAAAAAGTCGGCCGGTCATATCTGATGACGTGGCTCGTGCCGCTCTGGTTTATCTTCGGCGCCACAACAATGACAGTACCGAGCTTTGTCATTTCCTTTGCCAGAGCACAGAGGCTGGGGCTCTCAATACCGTCGTCGTTTGTGACGAGGATGAGGAGTTCCTTCTTTTCTGATTGAAGTGAAATACCCAGCAAGATAAGCAGGGCGAGAATAGCGGTTACCCTCTTTTTCATTGAATTTCTCCCCCCTCAGGATACTTCTTTGGATGGAAAAATACTATTGGAAACGCATTGAAAAATATGTCATTGAGAGTGAAACGAAGCAATCTCATAAGAATAAATGTATTTTTTCTTTACGAGATTGCCACGCTATGCCCGCAATGACACCAAAAGGATGGGATTGCCACGCTGCGCCTGTAATGACGCAAAGGAAAGAGATTGCCCGCTGCGCCCGCGATGACAGTGGTAAAACATTTAATGCGTTTATGTGAGTGCTTTTTTAGAGTCATACCTCGGGGTGTTGGCGCCAAAAGCCTTGATGCTCTTCACAGAAACGGCTCAGTTCTCATTCTTCCCTCAAAGTCTCTACCGGGTTAGCCAGAGCGGCTCTGACCGTTTGAGACCCGATGG
>JAOUKO010000308.1 GCA_029882525.1 Candidatus Aminicenantota bacterium
GTGTGATCCAGGAGCTTTGAGCACGGGGCCTTCCGAGGTTAAAGTGCCGGTTCAGGTTTCTCCCAAGAATAACACTGTATTCACTCATTACCCGAGAAATGTCACCCTACGCTGGATGTCGGTGAGCGGAGCCACATTGTACGAGGTTGAAGTGGATTGCCTTGATTGCCGCCAAGCAGGAAAATGGGATAGTGAGGTCGGGCAACCCTGGCAAAAGGCTTCTGCTAAAGTGACCAGCCATACTTTTACTTTCAGCGGAGACAACCAGGGAAGATGGCGAGTGAGAGCTGTTAAAGCAGGAAGGAGGAGCGATTGGAGTCCCTGGTGGACTTTCAGGTTTCAAACCGGAGGAGCTGCTGAAGACCAAGCTCCTGCGCCCACACCCAAAACGGTACAGACAAGGCCTGTTCCTAAAACCGTTGTGCCAAAACCTGGAATCAAAGAACCTGTAAGCATTAAGCCTGCAGTCCAAGCCGCTGTCGCCCAAGTCATCACCGCGCCACAGCAGTTCTTTTTGGATTTTGAGGATGCATACATGGTTTTTCAGCCGAGCTCAAGCTCGATTCAGATAATCACAGAAGGAATGGTGTTATCCTATGGAGGTGACTGGGATAAAAACCAGCTCAGGCCCTATCTGTACCATATCAAACAGAATGTCTGGAAAGACTTTTACTGGCAGGTCAACACCAGTCGAAAGGAAGTCTACAGGGTCAGAGGAGGCGAATTCGGTGAGATAGGAGGCACAAGTCAAAAACTGGATGTCGTTGTGGAGGTTGTCGGAGGAAGTGATACTACTCCTCCTGACCGGTTTCTTTTGAAGTTCAAAAGAGCGAGTCTCGTGTATGTTCCGGCATCACAGACAATGCAGATCTCAGCAGAAGGAAATGTGTTGTCTTACGGTGCGGATTGGGACAAATGCCAGCTAAACCCCAATATTTATCACCTCAAGCAAAATATCTGGAAAGGCTTTTACTGGAAAATCGATACATTCAAGAAAGAAGCTCTCAAAGTCACTGAAGGTGAATTCTGCGAGCCGGGAGGGACAGGAAGGCAGATGAAGATGGGAGTGCGGGTGATAGAATAAAGAAAGCAAGGAAAAAGCTGTTTCAAGAGGAGAAATGAGGATGAAAAAAAGAGGAATCATCTTAATCTTGCTGGCGATTACTCTCTGTTTTGCGGCCCAATCTTTTGCCCAATTCACGCCTGAGGAACTGGCAGAGAGAGCCAAATGGGAGGAACTCCTGATAAAGGGGAAAGTCGTAAAAAAACAAGATCTGGGCCAAGGCGTGACCAAACCCAAACGGCTCTTTTTGAAAAAAGATGATTTTGAAGGGAGCGGAGTCTGGAAGCAACCTACCAGTACAGATGCCGGATTGTTTGATAAATGGGAGTGCGAAGTCGCTGCTTACAGGCTGGACAAACTCCTGGAATTGGGCATGGTTCCGCCGACTGTGGAAAGGAGATGGAGAGGAAGAAAGGGATCATTCCAGTGGTTCTGTAACCTCCCGATGAGCGAGCAGAAAAGACGAAAAGAAGACATTCCCTATCCGGAAGATAAAAAAGAACAGATAGAAAAAATGATCTATCTTTCCAGGGCTTTTGACAGCTTGATCGCTAACACCGACCGCAGCCTGCAAAATATCCGTTTTACCCCAGACTGGCGACTGATTCTTATCGACCATTCCCGCGCTTTTCGGAGTTCGAGCAGCTATCGGGAGCAGCTCATGTACGGCAAATACGGGAAACGCAAGCCGTTGGACTTTCCTATGCTTCCCAGGAAGTTTGTGGAAAAGATCAGAGGATTAACCCATAGCAGCATCAGGGCGGCAGTAGGTGAATATCTAACTTCCGATGAAATAGAAGCTGTCCTCGACCGTAAAGCTCTTCTCCTTAAGGAGATCGAGGAGATGATTCAAGAGAGGGGAGAGGAAAACGTTCTGTACTGATTTAGCGAGACTCTGGTTTTGCTCTATTAATGAGATAGTCCAGCGTCATCTTTTCCTCATTAGAAAGGCTTTTGTAAGCTATTTTCTTGTATGCGGATAAGCAACTGAACGCTTCATTCAGATTTTTGTTTGTCAAATAAGCGAGCCCTAAATAATAATAAGCTTTGGTCAAGCCCGGATCTAATATAAGTGTGATTTCAAATAGATAAATCGCGTCCTTATTTCTTCTCTCCTGCATGTAAGCTACTCCCAGCGCAAAAAAAGCTTCCGCGTTATCGGGTTCCACCTCGATCGCTTTTTTATAGTTGTGGATGGATTTATTATAAGCATTTTTCTCTTTGGTCCTGAGATAATCGGAGAAATAAAGTCTGCCGAGGTTGACAAAGACATCTGCGTATTCCTGGTCAACGGATACAGCCGTTTCAAAGGCTTTGACCGCGTTTTGAGTGTCTCGCTTTTTCATGTATGCCAGGCCTAAATAATTCCACAGCAGGGCATCGTGTTCCATACGGGTCAAAGTTTGAGAATTCAGAATATCGATTACTTCATCGAACCGGCCAGCATCTAAAAGATACTCGGAATAAAGGGATATGATTTCATAGCAGAGCGGGTGGACATCCCATCCTTGTTTTAAAATATCCAGGGCATCCTGCATCCTGTTTGATTCTCTGTAGAGTTTTGCGAGATAAGTATAGGCAAAGTAGACTTTTTTCTGTTTTTTTATGATTTGCTGGAGAAGCTCGATCCCTTCCTCGATCTTTCCTTCCTCTCTCAGCGTGTAGGCATCGGCAATCTCATTGTAAACGGGCAAAAGGATTTTGACATCATCTTCGGGCCCGTACTTCTCTTTTTTCAGGAGAACGGGACTGCCCACATAACCCAGGCTCTTTAACTTTTCCAGTGTTTCCCTGTCCGGTTTACTTCTGGCTTCACTATTTTCCGGATGGGTCAATCCTCTTAAGGTCTGGTCCAGCCGCTTCTTGTAATTTTCCATATTCTTTGTTGAGGCTTTGTTTTGATTTTCCTCAAAGTCTTTATCCAAGAAGTAGAGCTCAGGAATGGGGGAGTCAAAATATTTTTCCTTATTTTCGATGTAGCCCCTCAGAGGCGCCCAGCCGTAATTGTAGTAAGGCTCAAGCGACTCGAAATAAATCCTGCGCTCCGGCAGTTTTTTTCCTTTCAGGGCAGGAAGCACTGAAATCCCTTGAAGAAAAGGAGGTGTTTCAACTCCAAGAATGTCGCAGACCGACGGGAATATATCTGTGTGAGAGACCAGCTGCTGGACCTTGCTGTGCTCTTTACCGGGGATGTAGATAATTAAAGGAACCCAGATCGTAGTGTTATAAGCCAGGATGCCGTGAGTTCTTTCCCCATGCTCTCCCAGGGATTCTCCATGGTCAGAAGTAAAGACGATGAGTGTCTTCTCATAAAGTCCTGCTTGTTTCATGAAATTGAAAAAATCTCCTAAAACAGAATCCACATAGGCCACCTCTCCCTCATAGGGTCGATCTTTAAATTGAGTCAGGAAAGGTTCAGGCGGCTGATAGGGAAAATGCGGGTCCCAGATGTGCATCCAGAGAAACCAGGGACCTTTCTGTTTTTTAAGCCAATCCTTGGCAATA
>JAOUKO010000310.1 GCA_029882525.1 Candidatus Aminicenantota bacterium
ACCCCACGACAATATTCAAAATGAAGCCTCGTTTCTTATAAAAATGATCCCAGATCAGTTCATTCGCCGTCCAGTCCACGGATAACTCACCGCTTTTATAGGTCCGGTTCAGCTCCATCCAGAACAGTTTGACCTCATCATACGAGTCAAAATTGAGAATTTCCATTTTACTCCTCTACTGTCTGCTTTTTGTTTTATCGAATCTAAGGATTGAATGACGATATTTCCCCCGGGAGCGAGCGATGTCATTTGGCTTAGTCCGGTGCCTCGGCGGGAGTATATAGTATAGTGTATAGCATGATGCGGAGGATGGGATGCTGTTTTTCAGGTCAATGGCACTTAGCCATTGACCCAGTGGGTCGCCTTCTCCTGAGCTAGGTTCTGTGTTCATGGCAGGGATTATTGGGATTCAGCCCATCAGGTAATCCTACGGAGGGAAAGCGTAAAATTAATGTTTGCCATTCAAGCCTTGCACATAATATAAGCGAAACACAGCAAGATTTCAAGTGGATGTAAAAAAATTCAAACAAATCATCAAGTCCCCAAAAAATTCGAAGCCCCTGATTGATCTTCCCACCTTGGATTTCCGCTAATCTGCTTTAAAATCAGCGAGTTAGATACAAGGATCAGCACTCGATACAAAGGGCTCATAATCCGGATATCGCTGGCTCAAATCCAAGGGCACTGCTGAAATCTTCCTCCCAACTTCCCTAATTTCATGAGGGATAAGAATCTTCTTTTCTGCTTGATGGCTCAGTGAGCATCTTTATCTCGATTTTCTCATCAATTATTAAAGAGAAATGTCGGAGTTTATTCAAAACTTGATGGTTTGAAGGTTTCGGTTGATTCAATACTCATTTTGAGTCGTTGACCTTGTCGTTTTGGATGTGATACTCTCATCCTCCAATGTCAGGGGATTTTGATTTTGGAAAGTGGTGAAGGATTTGGATAAACGGCAAAAACGAATTTCCTATAATAAAAGCAACACGCATATCACGCATAAAGATGAAAGAAGTTTTTATTAAAAACCGCAAAGAATGGCGGGAGTGGTTAAGTGAAAATCACGACAAGGGGACAGATGTCTGGTTGGTTTTTTACAAGAAGGGAATCAATAGGCCCACATTAAAATATGAGGACTCTGTAGAAGAAGCCTTGTGTTTTGGTTGGATAGACAGCATCATCAAAAAAATCGACGAAGAAAAGTATGCAAGAAAATTTACTCCCAGGAATCCCGACAGCCGCTGGTCGGAATTGAATAAGAAGCGCGCTGAAAAAATGATTCAAGAAGGGCAGATGACCCCGTTCGGTTTAGATAAGATTAAAGCAGCCAGAAAAAACGGCCTCTGGGATAAAACCGAGCGGCCGCAGCTCTCATTCGAAATGCCTTCAGAATTTGCAGAGGCTTTAAGTAATAATCCAAAAGCCAAAGAAAATTTTGAAAAACTGTCTCCCACCTATCAGAAACAATACCTTGGATGGATCGAAGTGGCAAAGCGGCCTGAGACCAAGAAAAAAAGAATCAGAGAGTCCATTTCTCTGCTTAATGAAGGGGAAAAATTGGGTCTAAAATAGGGATTAGAATTTCCTTTCCTGCTTTGCTGGCTTCGGCAGCCATCAAAAGTTTCTGTTTCTTAAAAAGAAGAGAGGAGAGGTGTCTTTATTGTGACTCTTTTTTGACTATATTGTTAAATCTTGTACTGGAGATATAATGGTCTGCCAGAAGCTTCCCATCGTGAATAAGATTAAATACTGAATACATCGAGGGGGCGTCCCGGGCTTGTTTTGCAGTCTTTAATTCTGTTAATTTGATTTTCAATTTATTTATGGTCTTTTTATCTAATTCATGGATAAACCTGGCTACCCATGGACATTGATGAGAATAAACTATGTGCCATCCTTTATACTTTCCGAGTTGTTTTTTATAATCTTTGAATTTTGGCAGGGTCCCTTTTTTGATTTGCTTGACTAATAATTGCTGTTTTCCATCTTCTTCAATAATTTTGAAGCCATTTTTCAGGAAAATATCTTGAGTTGCCATAAAGGCATCATCACTGGCAATTACTGCAACACCTTGTTTTCCTATTGCATCTTTTAAACACTCATTGATTAAATCAGAGCCATATCCTTTTTTCTTATAGCTATTGGGATTAATCCAGATACAGTGAATGAATAAATAGTCTTGGGCATCAACAGCCCTCCAGGCGTTTTCTCCCGAAATATACTCAATAAAACCATGGATTTTCTTGTCTGTTTCATCAAAAAGAACTTTGATTTTGAGCTTTTCTGAAAATCGCTTTTTCAGCCAATCCAGTTTTATTTTGTATCCTTCATTTTTCGGATTAAGAAAACAAGTTGGAGGGTACTCTTCAATGTTCTCTAGATTGACATCAATTATCGTGGGTTTCATTTTTCAACTGTATAGGCAAGCCAAACATATCCCTTCCCTAAGATTTCCTCCTTGGAGAGCTTTAAGCTGTTGTTATTATGAATTTCTCTAAAAATTGACGCTCTATTTGGTCCTTCCTATTTATCCTTTTCCTCAGAGCCCTTGGTGTCACACTTGAGCGGCTCGATGACCTTGCCATCAGCGTCAACTTCGATCTCGCCCGTCTGATCCTCCTTCACAAGTTCCGCTTCATAGAAATATCTTGGGCTGTCCTTTTATTTTTTGGCTGGACGGAGGGATTTACGCTTCTTCAACCAGCGCTCCCTCAGACGCACAGAATCCAGGCCGAGCAGCTTGCCTTTGGAGAACGCGTTTTTTCCCGTGCATTTAAAACTCAGGGTGTGCTTTCCAGGATCGAGCACATAGCTTCCGAGATAGTAATCCTTGACCAGGATCTCTTTGGCGTAGAAGTCCATCGCTCCTCTTGTGTTCCAGTCAGGGTAGCCTTCAAGCTCGGTCACCTCCTTCCCGTCGAGAAAAATGCGGTAGGTCCCGTAATCCGGCGCGCAGGTCAGGCGGAGCACAAGACCCCTGAGCTCTTGCTTTCCAACCTGGAAATCGAGCTCCAGGGAAGGATTATCGACCGAAGTAATGAACAGGACCTGGCCTTCCCCTGTCCAATCATAGCCTTTTTGCAGCTCAACCTTTCCTCCGGAGGTCCGGGCCGTGGGCATCATATCCTTGCCCTCGATAATGATATCCAGATCGGGGAAAATCCTCTCCTTGAGGGGCGGCAGGCTCGTGAACCGCTTGGGCTGGCCAACCTGATACCAGAAAGCGACGGTGGCCACGTCATCCTCCCGCTCCACGTGGCCATCGATCTCACCGGTCTCGGTCTCATCTGCGGAGATCCAGCCCGTGTGTTCGATCTCAAAACGGATCGATTTTTGAAAACGGACCGGATCAGCAACATGCCAGCGGTAAAGTATGTATCTCACGCCCAGGTCGCTGGGATCGGCGCTCATGTAAGTGCATCCAAAATAGGGGAACAGGCATTCGTTCAATCCCCAGGCGCAGAGAAAATAATCTTCAGTCCCGGTCCCCTGGATGGTTGGTTTTTTATCCCCGTCAATATAGATCCGGGCA
>JAOUKO010000311.1 GCA_029882525.1 Candidatus Aminicenantota bacterium
TCTCAGGGTCTATACCTGGATCCCGGTGCATGAGTTGGACAAATATATGGAAAAAGGAATAAAACGGGGACAGGGAGATGAGATGGTGAGGATCGGTCTGGTAAAGATCTATATCGACGGAACCATAGGAGTTCGTTCTGCCCTGATGTTTGAGTCTTTTACCGAGGAGCCGGGAAACACGGGTCTGGCCCAGTACGAAGAGGAAGAATTCTACGCCTTGGTCGAGAAAGCTCATGCCAACGGCTATCAGGTCGGGGTGCATGCCATCGGTGATAAAGGCGTCCACTGGGTGCTGAACGCCATCGAGCGAGCCCAGAAAAAGCACGGCAAAAAAGGACTCCGCCACAGGGTCGAGCACTGCACGGTCATCACCTTTGAAGATGCTAAAAGATGCGGAGGACTGGGAGCCGTTGCTTCCATGCAGCCCAACATCACCGGAAGCGAGTTGTACAGAAGGATGCGGCTGGGAGTGGAAAGGGCCAGGCGGGTCGACATGTGGAAAACCCTTCTCAATAGCGGGGCCGTGCTTGCCTGGGGCACGGATTGGCCGGTATCATCTCTTAACCCGATGGAGAACCTGTTTCAACTGGTGACGCGTTATTATAAAGAGGAGAGGCTGACCATGGCTGAGGCGATCAAATACTACACCTACGGCTCAGCTTACGCTTCGTTTGAAGAAGATATCAAGGGAACGCTGGAGAAGGGCAAGCTGGCGGATATGGTCGTCCTTTCCAGAGACCTTTTCACAATCCCTCCCAAGGAAATTCTAAATACAGAAGTTTTATACACCATCCTGGGCGGCAAAATCGTCTACCAGAAACAGTAGAAATTTCATCTTAGCATTTGACATTTGTAATGAGATACTGAAATTGGGCGGGAGTTTACTGGATGAACCTTCAAATTGCTTTGACGGATTGGGATAATGTATACTTTTCAGTCGTGTCCAAGGAGCCGGTGGAGTGAAAAAATATGTGTTCTGGAGCATTCTTCATAAAAATCTGAATATTGCTCTCAATGAAGATCTTTCCAGGTATGCTCAGGGTGACACATTCTGGCAGGCGGTGTTGAACCTGTGCCAGACACTTCAGGATTTCACCGCATCCGGGAAGACAGAGGAAAGCGACTTCAACGCCCGTTTAAAGATGTATTATGAAACCGGCATAAACAAAATTGAAATATTCGTAGAGAAAGAGGGAAAAAAGTATGCTGTCAAATGCGCCAACAGCCGCAGTTTTGCGGAGGGCAAAGACGAGCAGGAAGCCTTGATGAAATACGTTGAAGCGAGAGCAAAAACCTCCCTGGTCAACACCGGTGACCCCATCAAAATTTAGTTTAAGAGACAGATCCTACATCTTCCTATAAATTATTTTTTGTTCTGTTTATCCTGTTGTCTGGCGTTTTTCATCCCTCCTGAAAAAGCCCAAAAAAGTATTAAAAGAAAAAAATTTAAAAAAATACTTGATATATTGATAAGTTATCACTATTATTAATTATATAATAATAATAAATTGATAATAAAATCCAATGTAGTCAGTAACGACCAGGAGGTGAGGAATTTGGCTTACACCGCTGACGCCAATAAAAAGTTTCAAAAGGAATTAAACTCGGGTACTGCAGCGCTGGTGCTTCTTAGTATTCTTGCCCGTGCTGACGAGCCTATGTACGGGTATCGAATCGCCAAGTTCATGGAAGTTGATGATGAAAACGTTCCTATGATGAAGCAAGGAGCACTCTATCCTGTGCTGCGGTCGATGGAAGGCAGTGGGCTGCTGGAAAGCCATGTCGACCCCTCCGTCTCAGGACCGCCTCGACGCTACTATAAAATCACAAAATCAGGTCTCGAGACGTTGAAAAGCTGGACAAAAATCTGGAGTCAGACCAAAGCTTTTGTTGACGGAATCCTTAAGGGGAAGGCCGATGTGTAAAGATGTCAATGAATATTTAGCAAAGCTAAAAAAAGAACTCGAAGGCTGCGACTCTGCCCTCATCCAGGATGCCCTCTCCGATGCCGAAGGACACTTAAGAATGGCTCTCGATGAAGCTCTATCTGATAAATCCAGCCTTTCCGAGACTGAGGCCATCGCGTCTATCATCGAGAAATACGGCCATCCCAAAGAGATCGCCTCTGCTTACCGGGCTATTGAATCCCGGACTTCTCCAGCACTGGCTGTTTCACGAGAGAAGGAAACGCGATCTTTTTTGGCGCGGTTCTTTAGTGTGCTGGCTGAGCCAAAAGCATGGGGTGCGTTCTTCTATCTGATTTTGTCTTTTGTCACAGGCATTGTTTTCGGCGGTTGGGTAATGACCGCCGGGATCATCTCACTCGGTTCGCTTGTGTTCATCATAGGACTGCCCATATTCGGGCTCTTTCTTCTTTCCATCCGCGGAATAGCTCTCCTTGAGGGCCGGATCGTCGAAGCCCTCCTGGGTATAAGGATGCCGAGAAGGCCCTTATTCCATAATAGAAGCCTGGGTTGGACGGATAAGTACAAGGCTTTAGTCACGGATGCTTATTCCTGGAGAGCTTTGCTGTATGCATTTCTTCTCTTCCCATTAGGGCTCATATACTGTGGAGTATTTAGCCTGCTTCTTTTTTTCTCCCTTTGCTTTATAACAAGCCCCGTGTTTGAACTTGTTTTTCATATCCCCCTTGATTTGTTCGGTGACAATGTCTTTACTCCAGTCTGGTTCCTGCCGGTTGTCTGCTTAGCTGGGTTCTTTCTTCTGCCTCTAACATTTCATTTTGCCAAATTTATTGGGAAGGTCCATGGTAGATTCGCAAAATCGATGCTTGTTAGGAAATAAAAGGATAGAACTATGTATAAAAAAATCGAGGAATACTTAAACCAGCTTAAAAGAGAACTTAGTGGAAGTGATCTTGCTTTAATCCAGGATGCACTTTCCGATGCCGAAGAGCACTTCAGGACCGCCCTTGAAGAAACTGTTGAAAAAACGCCCGGCATTTCGGAAGAAGAGGCCCTGCAGCCTCTGGTTGAGAGATATGGAGCTCCCGCTGAGGTCGCATCTGCCTACAAAGAGATTGAGTCCAGGGCAAGGCCGGCCCTGGCGATTTCAGAGACACGAGCTGCCCGGACTCAAAGGGTGAAGTTTTTTGGAGTGGTTACGAACGCAAAGGCTTGGGGCGCTTTTCTCTACTTCCTGCTTTCAGGAATTACCGGCTGTATATTCGGGATGTGGGCGCTTCTGGGGACGGCCGTCTCTTTTTTTACGCTGATACTGATCATCGGGCTTCCTGTGACCGGTCTGTTTCTTCTTTCCATCCGGGGGATAGCTCTTGTTGAGGGACGGATCGTCGAGGCGCTGCTCGGCCTCCGCATGCCGCGCAGGCCCTTATTCGTCCCGAAGGATATGAGCTGGGGTGAAAAATTCAAAGCATTGATTGCCGATTCACACACCTGGAAGGCTCTGGCTTACATGATCCTGCGTTTTCCCCTTGGCCTTCTTTATTTTGTCATCACAGCCGGCATAACCTCTTTTTCCTTAAAGTATTTTCTCTATCCTC
>JAOUKO010000312.1 GCA_029882525.1 Candidatus Aminicenantota bacterium
CTGTTCGGACATGTCCGGGGTGCCTTTACAGGGGCCGTTCGCGATAAAAAGGGACGCTTTGAACTTGCCAATAACGGGACAATCTTTCTTGACGAGATTGGAGATCTAAGCCCAACACTCCAGGTTAAGCTCTTGCGCGTACTTCAAGAAGGAGCATTTGAACGAGTCGGAGACGAAAAGAGTATCAGGGTCAATGTGCGTGTGATCAGCGCCACAAACAAAAATATTCAAAAAGAAATCAAAGAAGGCAGATTTCGAAGCGATCTGTTCTACCGGATGTGCGTGGTCCCCGTCACAATACCTCCTCTGCGAGACCGCCGCGGCGACATACCCTATTTGATCGAGCATATTCTGAAGAAGGCACTAAAAGAATATAAGAGGAATGAATTGGAAGTTTCACCGGAAGCATTCGCTGCGCTGGTTGACTACGATTGGCCGGGCAATGTCCGCGAACTCCAAAATGCGATTCAATATGCGCTAGTGAAATGCGGGGGCAACCTCATCCAGGTAAACCATCTGCCTTCGACCATTTCCGAAGTACATTTACCTCGTAAAGGACCTGAAGAAAAGCCGCGAAAACGAAAGCTGAACGCAGAAGCCGTAGAGCAAGCTCTTAAGGAAGCCAAAGGCAATAAGATTAAA
Organism: Candidatus Aminicenantota bacterium; assembly: GCA_029882525.1. Taxonomy (GTDB): domain Bacteria; phylum Acidobacteriota; class Aminicenantia; order Aminicenantales; family Aminicenantaceae; genus SOIA01. The sequence continues at coordinate 643 of JAOUKO010000312.1, forward strand.
GCCGCACGCAAGCTGGGCGTTTCACGCGCTACTCTTTACCGATTCCTCGGGATGATAAATAAAGGAAGGAATTTCTAAATCCCGTGAACGAGTTGAAGAGGCTTATGCAAAATAAATCACAATAAATTGATATACCTTGAAAAAGTCCCACAATTTTTGCAGATAAGGAAATAGTCTTCTCTTATTTTGGCTTCACCGTCAAAAAATTCAAATGCTTTTGCTTCCTTGAAATTCTGGCTCTCGCATACCGGGCATTCCTTTCTTTCTATCCAGAAAAACCGGAATTCGCATTCACGGCAGATTGTATCTAACTCCATAATTTCTTCCTCTGACGGCCATTGAGATTGGATATTATATCTGGCCGTTTTCCTCAGGGACCTCAGGACATTCTGGTATTTAAAAATGATGGGATTACATCCTCTTTTTTCAGAATTTCGACAGAGCTTCATTAAGCCTCTCATTGTTCCCTCGTATTAAATTGGTGATTGAAGATGGGAGTGGGGCCGCCTGGAAAACTGGGAAGCGAGTTTAAGCCTGTCTTTCTGATGCAAGTTGACTTCTTTCCGGCGCATAAGCTCAATCACATCTTTGGGCGCGGCCCCCTATTGGAACATCAGACATTTTCAATTTCATCTTCTTTCATAGATTAGATATCAAAAAACATGCCAAATCCTGATCGCCACGGAGTATTTGATCTTATTGAATTAATTATAAGGACTTACATTTATCGAGAAATGTACAGGACACTCTACTGAGGTGTCTAAAATTCCATCCATAATGAGACACAATTTCCAGCCGAATGCTTTATCTAACACAAAAAAAATAATCCAGGGAAGAAACAGGCGCATGAATAAGAAGCGATTCAGTCTCATCGATTTAAAAATGTCTCATTTTCTAACGAGACAGTCGGAGAGAGCTGGCTTATCTTCTCAACCCCTGGACGATTCACAGGGTAGAAGTTTAGAAGTAAATTCCAAACTTTCCTTGCCCTTATAATTTACACGAAAATGTCTCATTATATCGCACGGACGAAACATCTTGATCCCGCTTTCACGAGTCATAATACGCTTACTGATTTATTTTCAAATAGTTAAGTATAAGAGGGATCTCACTTTATTTTTGGCATAATTATTGCTGTATGTAATTCTGTTAGATAGAAAGCTGAATTTCAAAAACCGAAAAAGGGGAAAGCAAATGCCAGCTCAAAACAAAGGAAAAACTCTTAGGCAAGCAACAGAGGCTTATAGCCAACTATAGAACAAAAAATCCAAATGAATTATGGGAATATTTTAAAAAATCTAAATGAAGAAAGGGGATAAATATGCAAGAAGCCAGATGCCCGTTTTGTTTCGGAGAAAACATAAAGTTTATTGATTTTGTCAGAGGAAATGGCATTGAAAATTCCAGACCATTGATGGAATGTACTGAGTGTGAAAAATTTTACTGGGATGACGATGGAAAGGAAATCAAACATTTATCTGGTTCCTGCGAGACAATTCTCATGGATCCCGAAAAGTGTGATGAAGATGTAAGGAAGGGGCATACAAATGGAAAAGCTCATTATGACAGAAGAAAGATTGAAGAGTTCGACCTGCTTTGCGGGAGCTGTTCTCACAGGAAATTCTTTTTTAGGACTTAGGATCAATTCCGAATCCATGGACTAAGCTCACTAAAAAAACAAAAAAAGGCTCGCGTCTCAACATTCGACATTTCTATCGATTCTGTAAGTGAAATCGATTATCTCAAATGCGAACTGTCGAGAAGAGATCCCAATTCTTGTCTGAAATTGACAAAAAGATTTTTCTGGCGTAATAATAATCATATAGAGGAACCCATTTAAAACAGAATAATATAAATAAAGCAAAGAGTTTTTAAACAAGGGGGGCGAAAGCCATTATGACTAAATTCCGGCAAATCGCTCTTTTTCTGTTTCTGATATCCTGGGCGTTATCCAGCTGTTCTAACCCGTTTGGTTCGCTTGGAAACCGGGATATCGAGCTTACTCCCGAGGACTATGAGGAGGCAGCTCTCATGGCTCTCGCTCTCTCAGGAGAAATGGTTGCCCCTGACAGTCTCTATAACCAGGTGCTGGAGGAATTGGCAGGCATTCGTTCGACTTACGGCGACAGTTACGGATCAATTCAACATACTAGATTCAGGCCTCCATGGGTACCGGGTAATCTCATCATAAGCTTTGACAGCACTGCCGCTCAAATGGCGGCCGATGGAGAGTATCATGCCTGGGATCAACTCAATGAACAGTACCAGGTGACGGAAATTGATACCTTCTCTATTCGCTACGGATGGGTTTTACTTCACTTCAACGAAAAGTATCATCCCCGCCGCCTGGCAGAAAAATATGAAGTTCTTCCCGGGGTGAGATACGCGGAGCCGAACGGCAGGATGGGAGATTCATCTAACATCTACCCCAGGCTGAACTTCCACGGAAATACTGAAATATTTTTCCCTGTCTTGTGAGATATAGAATCTGAAGTTACAAAAAAGTTTGGAATAAATAAGACTCCATTGAAAGTATTAATAAACGATGAAGGGAAGATCTTATTAATCGATAGAGTAAGAGTTACCTCATCTGATCAAGAGGAGTTTATTAAAATATTAGACAAGATTATAGGAAATTAAAAAATAAAAGATGAGAAAAAAGCTTGTTTTTTTAAATTTATCATTAATTTTCTTCTTTTTTTCTATATTAAAAGCAGAAAATCCAATTTTGCCTGATAAATATAAAAAATGGATTGAGGAAGAAGTCATTTATATCATCACTCCCGGTGAAAAAAGGGTTTTTTTCAAACTGGAGACATACCGAAAGAGAGAGCTCTTTATTGAGGAATTCTGGCAGCAAAGAGACCCGACTC
>JAOUKO010000057.1 GCA_029882525.1 Candidatus Aminicenantota bacterium
AAGAGCCGAGCGCTCATGTGGGAGCAGAGTGGGAATTCACGGATAAAAAGATCATCCTCAAGCGAATCATCAAGAACGGACCCCTGTTTGACCAGAAGGGAAGCGTGGCTGTGGGTGATGAACTGGCAGCCGTCAACGGAAAAACTGTGGATGCGGAAAAAAACATATGGGCGAATTTTAGCGGGCTTCTTGAGAAGAAGGTGCTGCTCACCTTCAAGAGCCAGAACTTGAAGAAGACCATTGAGATCTCTTTAGAACCGATTTCTTCAGGAGCTGAGAACCGGCTGCTGCTGGAGGAATGGATCGAGAGCCGGCGGGAGATCGTCAAGCAGAAAACAAATGATAAGGCGGCTTATATCTACATGCGGGCTATGGGTGGCGGAGACCTGAGCCGGTTTCTCAAGGAGCTCGAGAGGGATGCTGTGCCCAGGAAGGGACTGATCCTGGATTTGAGGTTCAATTTCGGCGGCAACGTCCATGACCGGGTCCTCCAGGCCCTGACCAAGCCGATCTACGCCAAGTGGCGCATTAGAGGGCTGTCCGAAACACCTCAGTCCACGTTCGGGGTGACGGATAAGCCAGTGGTTCTCCTGATCAATGAGGTCACCCTCAGCGACGGCGAGATGACGGCCAACGGCTTTAAAACACTGAAGAGAGGTCCGATTATCGGAAATACGACATACGGCTGGCTGATTTTCACTACTGGCGTTGGCCTGATGAACGGCGGCTACTTCAGGCTTCCGTTCTGGGGATGCTACACCCTTGACGGCAAGGACCTGGAGACCAGCGGCGGCGTGAAACCTGATATTTTTGTCATCAATGATTTGAACCATGACCTCCAGGATCAAGATCCCCAGCTGGATAAGGCAATAGAGAAGATACTGGAACTGATAAAATAGGATTTAAGGGAAATACATCTTTTCCATATCTGGATGAAGGAGGCACGAATGCTTCAAAGAAAAAAAGGGATTATTGTGTTTTCAAGTCTGATAGTTTTCCTCCTTTCCTTCGTTTTGAATCCTGTTCTCTCTGAGGAAAAACCGCAGGTTATCCCCAAAGAATCCAAGAGGATTTCTGAAATGAGAAAAGCAGCGGATGCGGAGATAGACGCGTTGAGCGGCCGCCTGATCGAGATAAACGACTGGATGTATCATCATCCTGAACCGGGGTTCCTCGAGTTTGAGGCAGCCAAGATGCTGTGCGATGAGTTGAAGAAGCATGGGTTTGAAGTGGAAATGGGAGTGTCTGGACTGCCTTCTGATATCGATAGGTTGAAGGTGGTCGGAGGGTTTCCTGAGGATTACTCAGGCCCTCCAGGAATCCCGACAGCTTTCAAAGCTAAGTACAAAGGGAGGTCGGAGCATCCGGTCATTGGAATCACTGTGGAGTATGATGCCTTGAGAGGAGACCCGCCGTTCCACGGCTGCCAGCACAACATGCAGGGACCGACAGGCATTGGGGCTGCGATCGCTCTGGCCAAGGTGATGGAGAAGAATAATATTCCAGGCAGCATCTGGGTGATCGGGGCGCCGGCAGAGGAAGTCGGGCCTCCGGCCAAAGCGCTCATGGCCAAGGCCGGGTATCTGGAAGGGGCTGATTTCATGTTCAGGAGCCACGGCACGGCCCAGGAGACGCTTCGTTTTCCGGGAGGATTCTCAGCCAGACACATCCGGCAGATGAAATACACATTCCACGGGAAATCGGCTCATGCCCAGCAGGCCTGGCAGGGGAGGAGTGCCTTGGATGCAGTCCTTCTCCTTTTTCATGCGATGGATATGATGAGAGAGCATTCAGAGCCCCAGTTCAGATTTCACGGAATCGTCAGCGACGGAGGAGAAGCGCCCAACATCGTGCCTCAGGAGGCTTCGGCTCTAATCTGGATCAGGCACCTTATGGATGAGACTCCGGTGGGTTCGTTAACCCCTAAAAAAGCAAGGGAGATGATCGAGAAAAAGGTCGAGGCGCTGGATAACATGGCTCAGGCGGCTGCCCTGGCCACCGAGACAACGGTCGACATCGACCACTACGGCGAATACAACCCTGGAATCGCTGTCGGAGTTCTCAATGATATCGTCTTCCAGTGCGGAGTGGATTATGGAGGAGTGAAAATTGGCGAGAGGGCTGTTCCCAGACACTGGGAGGAAACAGGGCTTGCCACGCTTGTAGTACCGGGAGCCCATGTCAGCATCGGAACAGAAGGTATTCCTAATGTGGCGGGTCATTCGCAAGAAAACGCGGATATTACCGTATGCGATGCCGGGCATAACTCTTTGATTTTAACAGCCAAAGTCATGGCTGCTACTGGTTTGCGCCTGCTGATGGATTCCAAGCTGCGCGAACAAGCCAAGACCGAACACGCCATGTGGCTCGAAAAATACAACAAGTAAATCTTTCCGAGAGTAATCGGAGGTGAAACATGAAATTCTTAAGGCTATTTTTAGTGATTTTTGTTGGTTTAATCCTGAGCACTGATTCTTTGGCAGAAAACAATGACATGCAATCTCTGTCATCGCAAAACAAGAATTATCCTTTCTTTTTAGAATTATGGGTCGGCTATTCTTCTTCGCTCGAAGCGAATTTAGAAGTGGATAATAGCTTCTGGGATAGAGCTGTTCAAGGATACAATAGTAAATTGGACAACACGCCGGTTTTTGAGTTAGGCCTAGGTTTTCATCTCAAGCCTTGGCTCCATGCTTCTATTTCTACCGCTTATAGAGGCACATATCATTATGCAAAATATCAAAATCAAGTGCCCGGCGATCCAGCTCCTTATCCATTAGGTACCAAGACCCGTTATTTTGACCTGGACAACTCTAACGTTATGTTTAATTTATTATTACACAGTCAAAATAAGCTAGCCTTTCATTTTCATAGCGGGATGGTGATTGCACCATTTATAGGATGGGGGATTGGAGTCGCACGCAATAAGATATTTAATTTTCACTCTGTATTGGAAGCAACAGACCCAGGAAGCAATATGAATATTGCAGCCGCAGTCATGCCGACTAAGGAGACATACTCTTTAGCCGCTCAAGGAATGATCGGTTTTTTATTCAAAATTTCCGAGAGATCAAGAATAGATTTCGGTTATCGTCTTTATTACGGCGGCAAATTTGAATCCAACAATTATTTTGTTGATGATGATCCTGATACCGTCGCTCCGGCTTGGAAAGGTCGTTTGATGTCAAACGAGCTGTTTCTAAAATTGAATTACAGCTTTTAATCCCGATTGTTTTCTTATTGAGCTTGGCACTAATCCTTTGCCATTTTCTGCAATTTCCTCATATTGACATCTAAGAGGAATGGTCGTGGATGATTTTCCAGCCTTCCTTCATCCGCTGAAAGATGATAGTGAACAGCCCTTCTTTGGCAGAATCATTAAAGGTCAGTTTCCAGCGCCCCAGCACGTAGGCGTAATTCTTGGTCAGGACTTTGACCTCGATATCTGTAAAATCCAATTCTCCCCAGTTCTCTCCTGTATAGCTCTTTTTATACCGGGAGAGAAGTTCCTTCCAGCCGTGAAGCCGGCTGTTCCCGGATTGAAAGGTGAAATTTTCCGATTTCCAGTAATCTTCCATAAATCCTTCGATGTTTTTTTCGTTCCAAAAGGCTTTCTGCCCGTCGAGAACGTTTCGAATCTCTCCTTCAATTTTCGCTATATCGAGTGTGGACCTGGAGCAGGAAAGTAGCGGTATGAATAATATTGACATATTGAGTAAAAGAATAATTTTTTTCACTTTCCTTCTCCTTTAGTAATCCGTATTTAAGGGTCAGGGCTCGACTTTAGACATTTTAGCAGGAAAATATTGACCTGAAGAATAATGAAAAAGATGTCTAATGTCGAGCCCTGACCCCACGAATCTCGGTCATGCGTTTTATACGGTAAAGATCAGACGGCTGTCCTCTTTTTTGCTGACTTTGGCGTAATGGTCGAAGAAATTGAGCACGTCCGTCAGACTTTTTTCTTCTCCCATTTTCCTGATCGCTTTGGCTTCTATTCTCTGGATGTTTTCTGCTATATCCAGGATCTCCGAGACTTCCTTCTCTGTCATAACAATTATGCCATCATCATCCCCGAAGACAATATCTCCGGGGGAGACAGGAACCCCGCCGCAGTTGACTTGAACCTGTGTCTTGAAGATTTTAGAGGATGTCCCGGCTGACGGAGTGATATATCTTGCATATACGGGTGATTTGATCTCCCGAATTCCTTTGACGTCACGGCAGCCGCCGTCCACGACGATCCCGGCCAATTTTTTCTTTCTGGCTTCCATGGCAAACATCTCTCCAGCTAAAGCAATCTTCTCACCTTCGCCGTCGATCACTATCACTTCCTCCTCCTGGGCGTCGTGAAGGGCCTTGAGGACTGTCAGAAAATCTGCCTTGCAGTGGACCGTGTGTGCCTTGCCGATCATTTTAACGCCCTGTATAATAGGGCGGATTTCCGGGTCCATGACCCGTACTCTTTTGCCGCAGTCGCAAAGACAGGCTGTATCCAGTTTGGCTAATCTTTCCCTTATTTCTTTAAAATCCATGATGCCTCCCTGTTCAATTCATGAATCAATGATTAAATTTACTGAAAATCAATAAAAATAGGCAAAAAGGCTTTTGTTCCCGTTTTATAGAATGAGTGCAAGTGTTTACCGAGGGTTTGTAAATATTCAAATATTTCCCTAAACTCACTGGAAAGTTTGATCGAACCGTTCCTAATTTATCATCATTTCCAGTAAATTGAAAATATTTTCTTATGAAATTACAACTTTGGTGGAGTCGAGAGAATCAGTTACGGGGTAGCAATTTCACTTCCTTTAGATAAGCCCTGAAATTATGTTTTGGTCGGTACCCGAGATGCATTTCCGCCTTTTGAATCACATAGACTCGGTCGATACTTTTCGGCAGCTTCCAGTCCTTCTGAGCAAAAAGCTTGTCAAGGGAAGGAAAATGGCGCAGTAACACAGCGGGCGCATCATGGAGCAATTCATGCGTTGTCGTTTTCCCAGGGATAAGATCGATTCCAATCACGTTATGCTCTGAAGAGAGCATGGAGGCGATGACCGAGCCGATTTGACCCGATGTTCCGGTCACGAGTATCCGCATTTTATTGATCAAAATTGATGATTGATTTTATATTCTAATTGACCTGAATTATTTTACAATGATTTAGAAAGATTTTCCTTCAGCCTGAGAAGCATTTGTTTAAAGACAGCAGGCAAAAGTTTATAATAGAGAAAAGATAGGTCAAGAATGAAACTTCTGAAGATAGGGATCTCCGGCGTGAGAGGGATCGTGGGAGAGACCATAGTTCCGGAACTGGTCATGGATTTTGCCTCTGCCTTCGGCACCTATCTCCAGATAAAAAAAGTACTTGTGGGACGGGATACAAGAATCTCTGGCCCCATGCTTCACGAGGCCGTTCTTTCCTCTCTGATCTCTGCGGGTTGCGATGTCCTGGACCTGGGAATATGTCCCACTCCCATCATTCAGTTCATGGTGAGGAAACTCGAAGCGGGAGGAGCGATATCGATCACTGCCGGACATAACGACCTGAAATGGAATGCCTTGACTTTTATCAATCAGGAGGGAACCTATCTGAATGTATTCCAGGGTGAGGAAGTCCTGGATATTTATCATTTGGGAAAGTTTGACAAGGCTGCTGTCGATAGCTTGGGTAAGTTGGAAAAAACGGAAAATTATCTCGATAATTATTTTGAATACCTGAAAAAATATTTGAATGCTGAGGCCATCAAGAAAGCCAAACTGAAAGTCATAATCGATCCCTGCAGCGGCGCTGGAGCGGGCGTTATCGATGTTTTCAGCAGATATCTGGATTTCGAGTTGATTCCTGTCAACAACGAGCCAAACGGATATTTTCCCCATGACCCGGAGCCCCGTCCGAGAAATGCTCAGGAAGTGGCTTCGGTCATGAAGGTGGTCAAAGCCGATGCAGGATTTCTGTTGAACAGCGATGTCAGCCGGGTTTCCATTGTGGCAGAGAACGGAGAGATGTTGTCCGAGGAATTCACTTTTCCCTTGATAGCGAATGAATACCTGAAAAGAAAACAGGGCACAGTCATCACCAACCACTCCTCCTCGCGGATGATCGAGGATGTGGCGAAGAAGAGAAACTGCCTGCTGATGAAAGACAAAGTCGGGCAGTCTTTTTCCATCCAGACGGCGCTGAACGAAGACGCAGTCATAGCTGGAGAAGGGAGTGGAAGTGTCGCCGTCCTTGAATTCCAGCCCGCCTTTGACGGCTTTTTAACCATGGGCTTTATCCTGGAAATAGTGGCCTCCCGGAGGAAGAAAATCTCTGAGCTGGTTGAAGAGCTGCCAAGATATCATATTGTCAAAGAAAAAATATACTGCCCGCCGACTAAGGTCCATTCCGTTGTCCATGAAGTCAAAAAGCTCTTCATCGACCGGAAAATGGACAGTTCGGACGGGATAAAAGTGGAGGATGAAAACGGCTGGGTGCATATCCGGGCATCTGCCACAGAACCGATGATCCGGATCATCGCTGAGGACAGGTCCAGGGAGAATGCCAGGAAAAGAGCTGAAGAAGTGATGAATTTTATTTCGACGCTGGTCAAATGAACAGAGCGACGTCTTTAAAGATAAGCGTATCCGGAGTCCGGGGAGTGGTGGGCGAAAGCCTGACTCCTCAGCTTGTGGCAAAATTCGCCCAGGCCTTCGGCACCTACCTGGGAAGGGGGGAGGTCATCGTTGGCCAGGACTCAAGGCAATCCGGGACCATGGTCAAAAAGGCAGTCCTTTCCGGGCTCTTATCGGTCGGCTGTAAACCCGTGGAGGTCGGGATCTGTCCTATCCCTTCGATCCAGGTTTTCACCAAACAAGCCAGAGCCATGGGTGCCATTGCTGTGACTGCCAGTCATAACCCAAAAGAATGGAATGGCCTGAAGTTTTTGAATAAAGAAGGCCTCTTTCTGAACTATCATCAGGTGGATGAATTTTTGGATATCTATCATCAAGGAGAATTTTCCCTGGTGGATGTGGACAAGTACAAGGTTCCGGAATACGAAGAAAATCCCACAGAGCCTCATGCGAAGAAATTACTGTCCTATCTGGATGTGAATTCCATCGCCAGAGGAAAATTCAAGGTCGCCGTAGACTGCTGTAACGGGGCGGGTGCCGTGCTTGCTCCCTGGTTCTTAGAGAGATTGGGCTGTCAGCCTGTTCTCCTCAATTGTGTGCCTGATGGCCGGTTCGCGCATCATCCCGAGCCTCTCCCGGAGAACATCGCCGAGCTCTGCCGGACCGTGATTAAAAATAAAGCCGATGTGGGTTTTGTCCAGGACGCTGATGCGGACAGGCTGGCTGTGGTCAACGAAAAAGGAGAGCCGCTCGGAGAAGAGATGACTCTGGTGCTGGCCGCAAAGCATGTCTTGAGCCAGAAACCAGGTCCGGTTGTCATCAACCTCTCCACTTCACAGGCCATCGATGATATTGCGGCCGAGTATGGCGTTCCTGTCATAAGGACTAAGATCGGCGAGATCAACGTGGTTGAAACGATCTTATCACTGGAAGAAAAGCCAGCCATCGGAGGCGAAGGCAACGGCGGTGTGATCCTCCCCGATGTCCATCCCTGTCGGGACAGCTTCACAGCCATGGGGTTGATCCTGGAGTACATGGCTGCGTCAGGAAAGGCGGTTTCCGAGCTTCAAAATGAGGTGCCCCGGTATTTTATGATCAAGGACAGGATTGATAAGACACAAGAAGAGACCTATCGCCTCATCAAGGAGATGAGGAAGAAATACACGGATAAAGGCGAGATTTCTCTTATGGACGGCATGAAGATCACATTCAGTGATTACTGGGTCCATATCAGGCCCTCCAACACAGAGCCGATTATCAGGCTGATCGTGGAAGCGAAAAGCAGGGCGAGAGCAGAGGAAATGGTCGGGTTTTGGAGAAGGGAGATTGCGGAGATATCGAAATGGAAGTGATCATCAAGTCGAACTATGACGAGATTTGCCAGGAAGCTGCCAGGATTATCCTGGAGGAATGGCAGAAGAAGAGAAACCTGGTCCTGGGTCTGGCCACAGGGGCAACACCGCTGGGCGTCTATGAAAAAATAATAGAGCTGCATCAAAAAGGGGAGATTGATTTCAGGGAGGTTGCTACGTTTAGCCTGGACGAGTACCTGGGACTGGAAGAAGACCATCCTCAGAGCTTTGCCTTTTACATGGAAGAGAATCTCTTCAAGCACATCAACATCAGAAAGGATAATATCTTCCGTCTCGAGGGAAGGCCGACCGATATCGAGGCGCACTGCCGGGAATATGAAGAAAAGATAAAAAAGCGGGGAGGAATTGACGTTCAAATCCTGGGAATCGGCCGGAACGGCCACATCGGGTTTAACGAGCCCGGCTCGTCTCTATCATCCCGGACGCGGGTCAAAACCCTGGTTGAGGAAACGGTCAAGGACAATGCCCGTTTCTTTAAGAGTGAGGAGGAAGTCCCGAGATTCTGTTTGACGATGGGCATCGGAACGGTCATGGAAGCGAAGATGATCATCCTGCTGGCATCAGGAAAGAATAAAAACGATGCCATATTCAAGTCAGTGGAAGGACCGGTCACAGCTTCAATCCCGGCCTCAGTGCTTCAGCATCATCCTCGCGTCAAAATTCTTGTCGACGAGGAGGCTGGCTCCCTCTTATCCCGAAGGGGTTACTATAAATGGGTCTTTAAAAATAAAGACAGGGTGAAGGATTATTTGAAGTAAGATGCCAGACTATACGCTCCTTAAAGATTGCGATATCTACACACCGCTCAGGGTGATAAAGAACGGCTCCATCCTTATTCAGGGAGAAGTGATTGACCGGATAGGCGCGGTTGATGAGTCAAAGCTCCCTTCTCAGGCCAGAGTCTTCAATTTCAAGAACAAACTCGCTGTCCCCGGCTTTATAGACATCCATCTCCATGGGGGAGGAGGGATCGATTTTTTGGATGCCTCAGATGAGTTAATCGTGAAGGCCTTGAGGATTCATTTGAAAAACGGGACTACGGCTGTTCTGCCTTCCTTAATGACCGCCTCTCACGGACAGGTTTTGAAGGTTTTAGAAAAGTTCATTGATATTCAAAGAGACTTCAAGGACATTCCTGAGATTATCGGTATTAACCTGGAGGGCCCCTACATTTCAAAAGAGAAGAGCGGCGCCCAGCGGACACGGTATATAAGGAAGCCCTCCTTGACAGAGATGAGGGAATACATCCAGGCATCCAAGGGGCATATCAAGATTATGACTATCGCTCCTGAAGCCATAGGCGCTGTTGGTTTTATTCGATTCTTGACTGAAGAGGGTATCATTCCTTCAGCCGGCCACACCAATGCCAGTTATGACCAGACCATCAAGGCTGTGAATTCCGGTATCAGGCTCGCCACTCACCTCTTTAACGCCATGAGGGGTATTGCCCATCGGGAACCGGGAGCAGCCGGAGCCCTGCTTTTGAGCGATGATGTGTATGCCGAGGTTGTCGCGGATGGAATCCACCTCCATCCTTCGATCCTTGACCTGATCGTCAGAGTTAAGCCCATCGAGAAGATCATCTTGGTCACCGATGCCACAAAATTTTATGGATTGAGGAAAGGACCATCCTTTACCCCGGAAGGGAAATTGTATGGTAGTAACACTGAGCTGGGAGTTGCCTTAAAGAACATGGTTCAATTCACTGGCCTGCCGTTCCAGAAAGTATTGATGACGGTGACACTTAACCCGGCAAAGCTCCTCAATATCCAGAAAAGAAAAGGGCTTTTGAAAAGAGGAAGAGATGCAGACATGGTCATCCTGGATAAAGAGCTCAATGTCAAAGAAGTTTTTGTGAAAGGAAAAAGAATCCCCACAAACTGAATAGCATCTCTTTTTCCGTGGCCGTTAATTATGAAGGTGTAATCTTTAAAGCGCCGATTCTCCTCCATCCTAGCCAAGACCCTCCCACCCTCCTTCATGGGCTTCGGATGGAGGGGAACCGACGGGACAGGTTCCCTCGGGGTCCGGGGGCTGAGGGCGGCGTCCAGGCCGCACAGAGATTGTAACCTTATTTACTGCTTTTACATTAGACCAGATGTTTCCCTCATCATGGAAACAGAGATGCTTACAACTGAATATTTTATTTGACAATTCATGAAGTAGTTCCTATATTAGAGTCTAAGTTGGAGATTTCAAATTTGGTTCGGTGAAGGAGGTAAACATGAAGAAGAAACTCGCTTTTTCTCTTTTTTTTCTCATCCTCGCATCCTCCGCAGCCGGACAGAATTGGTTTAAGGGGACCTTAGACGGAGCCCTCGACCAGGCGAAAAATGAGGGCAAGATGGTTCTCGTAGACTTCTTCTCTCCTGGCTGAGGCGGCTGTTTATTGCTGGTTCAGCAATTCTACAACAACCCCAAATTTCACGATTTTCTTAATTCCCATTTCATTCTTTACCGAGCAACCAGAGGAGTAGACGAAGGTGATAAAGTCTATGAACGGTTCGGCATTCGGGCTACTCCGACTGTGTTGATTCTTGGCAGTGACGGGTCAGAGATTGACTGGCACGTCGGGTACGGCCCCCCTCCAGAAAAGTTTCTGGAAAGGCTTGAAAAAACAGTGAACGGCGTAGACACCTTCAAGGTTCTCTCTGAGAAATACGCTCAAGACCCCAAAAACATAGAGATCGTCTTCAAGCTCGCTCAAAAGTACGATGACCGGATCGATGAGGAGAAAGCGACAAACCTGTACAACGAAGTCCTGGCATTAGACCCTGACGGGAAGAAAGGTACAACCGATTACAGGGATAAAAAAGTCACCTACACAGAGTATGCTGAATTCTCGTTAGCGACGTTATCGCTCTACAGCCGGAAAAGAGACGCGGATCCGTTCAAAGCTTTCATCAGGAAATATCCGGAAAGTCAGATGCTCGAGAATGCCTACCTGTACCTGGGTTCATACTATCGGTATGCAGGCTCCAAAGAAGAAGCGGCCCAATTCTTCGAGGAATACACATCCAAATACCCGGAAAATCCGAGAGCCCTCAACTACTACGTACTCAGAATAATCAGGGACAAGGATAACCTTGACAGAGGGATTGAGCTGGCTGAAAAGATCAAAGACATAATGAGATACAACCCCAGCCCTTCCTACATGAAGGACCTCGCTGAATTATATGCTCTCAAAGGCGAAGTTGAAAAAACCAAAGAAGCCTACGGCAAAGATTTCATGGAAGGGCAAGTTTCCAGTCTGGGCTATGACCTCAGAGACTATGCCGAATTCTGGGTTAAACAGAAGACCAACCTTGAGAGTGCAGAGGCCATGATGGAGTTAGCCGTCCAGTTGAAGCCTGATAACCTGTATGTTATCCGGTCAGTTGCGGATATGTATATCCAGTTGGAAAAACCTGAAAAGGCGCTCAAGATTTTCGGGCCTGAGTACATCAAGGATTACATGGATAACTCCAACACATTGTCCAGCTATGCGCGGTTCTGGGCTGCTCAGGAGAAGAACCTGGATAGCGCTCTTGAGGCCGCGAAAAAGTCAGCAGAACTGGCCCAGGCTCCCTACATATGGGATACGCTGAGCCTGGTTTGTCTGAAGTTGAAGAGATACGATGAGGCGCTGGAGGCCGCGAAAAAAGCGGTGGAGATAGCCGGCGACCAGGCTGCCCGGTATGAGAAGAGAATAAAAGAGATAGAAGAAGCGCAAGCCAAGGACAAGAAAAAGAAGTAGATCGCTCAGAATATCGCCTCTTGATCTTTTCTGTTGTTGAAAAAACAGGTCTTTTTGGAATTTCCTTATAATCCCACTCTTAAAGGCCAATATTATTTCGATATAATCGTCGAAGACCTTCTGGCGATGGCTTTTTCAAAGTACAGGAACTTCATCAAATACAAGCACTAGCGGCTGAGTTTGGTACTTGTGCTTTTTTAAAGAGCCAGGTTCTCAAACCAGCGTGAGTCTTGCTGAATTTCTTAGTCCCATCCTGTGATCCTTTAATAATCTTTTAACAGCGTTCTTATTAAATATAATATAAACAGAAGAAAATCACAGAGGGAAATTTGATTTTTCGGAGGATTTGATTATAGTAGCTATGTCGCAAGACACATAAGAAAGAACCGATGATTCGACCATAAGGAGGGAAGGGCGATGAACATAAAGAAGAAAGCTTTGGAGCTTCTTTCCCTTGAGGGAAAACTGGCTATGGTTACTGGAGGAGCTTCAGGAATCGGGCTGGGCACAGCTGTTCGTTTGGCCGAGATGGGAGCGAGCATTGCCCTGCTCGACATCGATAAATCCCAGGGAAAAAGAGCCGCGAAGGGGATCAGGAAGCTTGGCGGGGATGTAGAGTTTTACTGGTGCGATGTCACCTCCTATTCTGAGTGTGAAGAGACAGTCAGGGCGGTTTATGAGGAATTCGGCAGGATCGATATTTTGTTCAATAACGCAGGAGTGATCAAACGGAAGAACACTCTTGAATTGAGCGAGGAAGAATGGGACCTCGTCCTCAGCGTGGATCTGAAAGCGATCTATCTGCTTTCTCATCATGTCATCCCCTACATGATCGAGAACGGGGGTGGGAGCATCATCAACACAGGTTCGGGATGGGGGCTGAAAGGCGGTCCCGACGCCGTGGCATACTGTGCAGCTATGGGCGGGACGGTTAACCTGACACGTGCAATGGCCATCGACCACGGCAAGCATGGCATACGCGTGAATTGCGTCTGCCCCGGCGATACGGACACGCCCCTCTTGCGTGAGGAGGCCTCCCAACTGGGTGAAGATGAAGATGAGTTTTTACGAAGGGCTTCGGACCGGCCTCTTGAACGCGTGGGCGTACCGGACGATATTGCCAATGCTGTGCTGTATTTTGCCAGTGACATGTCCAGCTGGGTGACCGGGGCCATCCTGGTTGTGGATGGCGGCGGTTTGGCCTGAACGGAAATGCATTTAGGTCAAGAATAAACACCCTCGTTATAAATGCAGGCTGATTCTAGAAATTGCTTTGCATTAACAATATGCCTTGATTTTGAGCTTATATCGTTCGTGAACGCAACTTTATCAGGAGATCGATCATGAAAAAAAAGAAAAGTGTTGTTCATCCCTATATTCCTAACTCTGTTCCGGAAGTAAAGGCGAAAATGCTGGAGGAGATCGGAGTGAAAAATATCGAGGAGCTTTATCAGGATATCCCTGAGAAACTGAGGTTCAAAGGAGCGCTGAAACTGCCCGAGGCGCTTCCTTCCGAATACTCCCTGAAAAAGCACATGGAGGCCATCCTCTCCAAAAACCAGAGCTGTAAGGAGAACATCAGTTTTTTAGGGGCAGGATGCTGGCAGCACTACGTTCCGGCCATCTGTGATGAGGTCAATCAGCGCTCCGAGCTTTTGACCGCCTATGCCGGAGAGCCTTATGAGGATCATGGCCGATTCCAGGCCCTTTTCGAGTACGAGAGTCTGATGGGTGAGCTTCTCGACCTGGACGTGGTGAATGTCCCGACCTATGACTGGGCCCAGGCTGCGAGCACCACGGTGCGGATGGCAGGAAGGATCACCGGGCGAAGAGAGATCCTGGTGTCCGATACAATCTCTGCGGACAGGCTTCTGGTAATGCGAAATTACTGCCGGCCAGCGGTCAATATAACCATGGTCAAGCATCATCCTGAGACTGGGCTGATGGACCTCGATGACCTCAAGTCCAAAGTGTCGCCAAAGACGGCTGGCGTGTATTTTGAGAATCCCTCCTACCTGGGTTTT
>JAOUKO010000313.1 GCA_029882525.1 Candidatus Aminicenantota bacterium
AATTCAACAACCGGACAGCAGTGGGCCTGGCCCCTTTTTTTGTTTTTTTGTGGTAATTGCATTTTTTTAAGAAAAAAGGAGAGTCGAATAATAAATTGTGAAGTTATGGAAGCCTAACCCCGAAAAATGGTAAAATCCACACAAATACGGAGATATTGGAAAATCCTTCAGGAAAAGGAGTCCCGATGAAAGTCCTGACTTCAAAACAGATGAAAGAGATTGACAGAAAGGCTATTGAGGAGATCGGCATACTCGGCCCTATTCTGATGGAGAATGCAGGTCTGCGGATCTTTAGTAAAATTCTGGAAAAGTTCCCCGAGCTGAACCGGGAAAAAATTGTCATTATCGCAGGCAGAGGGAACAACGGCGGAGATGGCTTTGTGGTTGCCCGGCATTTGTTCAACCACGGAGCTGAACCGGAGGTGCTGCTTCTGGCTTCTAAGAACGAAGTGAGAGGTGATGCTGCGGTGAACATGAAGATAGCTGCAAATACCGGGATAAGGATAAAAGAAATCATTTCCGAGAAAGATTTGGGCCTCCAGAAGGGTAAGATCCTTCTGGCGGACCTGATTGTCGATGCCATTTTCGGCACAGGCCTGACCAAGCCTGCCCAGGGACTCTACGCCAAGGTCATCGAGCTCATCAACAAATCTAAAGCCTATAAAGTCGCCGTGGATATTCCTTCCGGTCTGTCTTCTGATACCTTCCGGATCATCGGGCCCTGCGTGAAAGCCGACCTGACCGTGACCCTGGCTGCTCCCAAGATCGCTCATGTTTTCCCCCCGGCTGATGAATTCGTGGGAGAATTAGAAGTGGCGGATATAAGCGTTCCTTCTTTTCTGTTTGATGATGAGAGCCTCAAGCTTGAGCTCGTTGAAGAAAGGACCGTTCAGCCGTATTTCAGAAAGCGGAAGCGCGATGCCCACAAAGGGAACTATGGCCACCTCTTCATCCTTTCCGGTTCCCTGGGCAAAACAGGCGCTTCGGTCATGGCCGGCAAAGCAGCTTTGAGGATGGGAGCCGGCCTGGTGACAGTGGGAACACCGGAGAGCTGCCTTCCGATCGTAGCTCGCTCCATGGTGGAGTTGATGACAGAGGCTTTGCCTGAAACAAAGGAAAAGACTCTCTCCTCTGAGGCTTTAAAAAAGATATTGAATCTTCTCGAAGGGAAGGACGCTCTTATGGTCGGTCCGGGAATCTCCACTCATCCCTCAACGGCTGAGCTTATTCTTTCTCTCCTGCCGAAGGTCAAAGTCCCCATGGTCATCGACGCGGATGCGCTGAATATCCTGGCTTCTCAGCCGGAGATCATCAAGGCTTTGTATAAACCTGCCGTGCTCACACCTCACCCGGGAGAATTTGCCCGGCTTTTAAATATTTCCACGCAAGAAGTTGTGGACAGTAAATTGGAGCTGGCTCCTCAATTCGCCGCAGAGTATGGAGTGTATCTGGTGCTGAAGGGATACCGGACCCTGACCGCCACTCCGGAGGGAAGAGTTTATATCAATCCCACTGGAAACCCGGGAATGGCCACGGCGGGCTCAGGGGATGTTTTGAGCGGGATGATCGCTTCCATGATCATCCAGGAGAAGAACCTTCTGGAAGCTGTCCTGGCTGCCGTCTACATCCATGGTTTAAGCGGAGATATCGGAGTCAAAAGGATTGGGGAGAGGCCTTTGACCGCAGGGGACATCATTCGCTTTCTCCCTCCGGGCATCAAGCTCCTCACTCCTGACGATTGATCCTGAAGAATGAGAAAAAACAGGGCACAGAGCAAAGAAGAGTACGTCACCCGTTCTGAGATAGATACCTTTCTCCTCGCCAAGAAACTCGCTCAAGGATTCAAAGGGAAGGAAGTCGTCCTCTTAAAAGGAGAGCTGGGAACCGGGAAGACGGTTTTCGCCAAAGGATTAGCAGCCGGATTAGGGCTGAAGGATTTTCATCAGGTTTGCAGCCCCTCTTACACTCTCATCAACATCTATCAGGCCAAATATCCCATTTTCCATATAGACCTCTTCCGTCTTGGAAAGGAAACAGAGATCATGGACCTGGGCTGGGAGGACTATCTCGGCCAGGGGGTGATCATTGTCGAATGGGCTGAGAAGTTGAGATTCGGCCAGGACGCGATTCGCGTCACGATTCGGATGGGAAAGCAAGACCAGAGAAGGATATCGATATCTTCCTAGGCTCTCTGGCTTTCTATTTTCTTATTTTTTGAATCAATTCTCTGGTCGCCTGGGCGATATCCTCGGCCCCCATCAGGGCTGAGATGACAGCGATCCCGTCGACTCCGTAGCTCATGACTTCCATCGCGTTCTCTGCGTTTATCCCCCCGATAGCCAGGATGGGGATCTTGACTTTCTCCCTTATGACTTTCAGTCCGGATGGGCCGAGAATCGCTTTCAGGTCTCTTTTAGAGGGTGTGTAGTAAACCGGCCCTACCCCCAGATAATCGGCTCCTCTTTTTTCAGCCTCTTCAGCTTCATTCACAGTGTTCACCGAGATGCCGATTCGCTTTTTCTTGCCCAGGATTTTTCGAGCGTAGGAAAGAGGGATGTCTTCCTGGCCGAGGTGAACACCTTCCGCCCCGCAGGCTAGAGCGATGTCTATTCGGTCGTTGATAATAAGAGGGGTGCTCTTTGCTTTCAGGAGTTCTGCTGTCTGCAGAGCCAGTTGAAGAAACTCTCTCGTCTGTAATTCTTTTGCCCGGAGTTGAACCATGGTGACTCCTGAATCGACTGCCTTTTCGATAAGTTTAAGAAGATACCTGCCCTTTGCTGCTTCGGCGTCAGCCACCAGGCATAATTTCCAGTCAATTGATTTCATCGTTTTTATCGCCGGTCATTGTTTGAGCGGATGTTGAGAGAATTTCCATCTTGCCAGTTTCCGGTATAATAACAGGATTTTTACCGAAAGATTATAACAGTTAAATTGCGCTAAAACAATTTACGATAAGCCCGTAAGCTTAAGTTCTCGCTGGCGATAGAGCAGACATAGGTTTGGGGATGCGTCAGGCCATTTGGCACATAACATCTTTTATCTTCTATGGTTCATCATCCATGAAAGCAGAAATACTTGCATAAGAATTCAATAGAGAATGCATGATGTTAAGAACTGTCCGTTTTCCAATATATTAATATGGAGAAATAACAAATGCTAAGATGCGACTCCTTTTTGATTCAAAACAAATTGAAATACGCAGAGAGTTCAGGTATAAATGCTAATAGTCACCTAAACGGAAAAGGAGCCTTGCCATGAGCATTATAAATGATGTCACTCAGTTCATCTGGGGGGATGTCTGGCTGAGATTCCTGACGATCCTTATTATCGCCATTATCGCTGCTGTCCTGCTCAAAGTCATCCTGAAAACAGTGTTGAAACCCTTGACCAAGAAAACAAAAACGAAGATCGATGACATCATCATCAGGTCCATTTCCTCCATAATTTTCTACGTGGTTC